>JAGTSD010000100.1 GCA_018262135.1 Pseudomonadota bacterium
GTATCGAATTCGTTGAGCGGGAACCCGAAAGTGACTTGGGCGCCATAACTGTTCAAAATATAATCGGCGGTATTCGTCTCGGAACTGTCTATTTCCCGATAAAAAACCCGGAATCCGCGACTGATGCCGTCGGGGGTATAGTAGGGATTGTTGTAGGAAATATTGTAGTTCTGGCCAGAATCGCTGTTATTCAGCACAAGGCTGAGCTGGTTGCCGGTGCCCAGAAAGTTGTTCTGGGTCACGCTCGCGTTCAGCAGTATGCCCGACTCCTGGCCATAGCCGATGCCGAACATCAGACTGCCCGACGGCCGTTCGACCACGGTGAAGTTGGCGTCCACCTGATCGCTGGCGCCCGGCACGGCCGGCGTTTCCAGATTGACGCTTTCCAGATAATCCAGGCGCTGCAGACGAGTCTTGGAACGCTCGATATCCTTGGTCGAGAACCACGATCCTTCCGTTTGGCGCAGTTCCCGGCGTAGCACTTCGTCCTGAGTCTTGATGTTGCCCTGGAAATTAACCCGCCGGACATAGACCCTTTTACCAGGGTCCACCACGAAATTCAGTGCGACTTTGCGGGTCTCGTCGTCCACCCGGGGCACGGCGTTGACGTTGGCGAAGGCGTAGCCCTCTTCGCCCAGTCGCTCACCTATCGCCTTGGCGGTCTCGGTCAATTTGGCGCGAGAGAAGGTGTCGCCCGGTTTGAGGGTGATCAGCTTGCGCAAATCCGGCTCGGCGACGACGCCAAAATTTCCGCTCAGTTGCACGTCCGCAACGGTGTAAGGCTCGCCCTCGGTAATATTCAGGGTGATATAGACATCCTTCTTGTCCGGGGTGATCGAAACCTGAGTGGAATCCACGTTGAACTTGAGATAGCCTCGGTCCAGATAGAAAGAGCGCAAGGTCTCGATGTCCGCCGCCAGTTTCTGCTTGGAATACTGATCGTCCTTGGTAAAGAAGGAAAACCAGCCGGGTGTGGACGATTGCATCTGGCTCAACAGTTCCTTCTCGGTAAACGCCTTGTTGCCCACGATGGTAATCTGGCTGATGCTGGCTACCGCGCCCTCTGCGATTTCGATGGTGACCGCGACCCGGTTGCGCTCCAGCGGCTGCACCTGGCTCTTGATCTGCACCGCGTACTGTCCACGGTTATAGTACTGCCGCAGCAGCTCCTGCTCCACCTTGTCGAGCAGCGCCCGGTCGAACACCCGGCCTTCAGCCAGGCCGACCCCGGTGAGCGCCTTTTTGAGATCGTCGGTACTGATGTCGCTGTTGCCCGTGATCTTGACCTCAGCGATGGCCGGCCGCTCGGTCACGGTGATCACCAGCACCTCGCCCTTGCGCTCCAGGTTTACATCGGTGAAGAAGCCGGTTTTGAACAGCGCACGGATGATATCCGGGTAATCCTTTTCCGAGACCGTCGAACCCACCTGCACCGGCAGGTAGTTGAAGACGGTGCCGGCGGAGATCCGCTGCAAACCCTCGACCTGGATATCGCGCACAACGAACGCGGCAGCGTGGGCTTGGGCCATCGCGACCAGCAGGCCCAGCGAGAACATCAGGGAGCGATACAAGTTCATAAGCACCTATTACCCAAGGCCAGGGTCGGCGGTTCCTATCCCAGCAGACGGTTGAAATCATTGAACAGAGCCAGCCCCATCAACAGCACCAGGACCACAATCCCAATCCGTTGCCCAAAATTTTGCACCGCATCGGACAGCGGACTGCCCTTGATCAGTTCGATGAGGTCATACAGCAAATGCCCACCATCCAGCACCGGCACCGGCAACAGGTTCAAAACCCCCAGGCTGAGGCTGACCAGGGCCAGCAGCGACAGAAACGCCATGGCACCGGCGCTGGCTGCCTGGCCGGCGAATTGCGCGATGGTCAGCGGCCCGCTGAGATTGTCCAGCGAGGCCTTACCGATCACCATCCGGCCCAGCATTCGCAGTGTCAGTAGCGACATGTCCCACGTTTTGCCGAGCGCCGCGCCCACCGCATCCAGCGGCCCATAACGTACCACGACCCGCAAGCTTTGGGCGAGATCGTCGGGCACATCGGCGATAGCGCCGATGAAACCGACCCGTTCGCCCTGCTCGGTTTCCCTCGCGTCGGGCGTCAAATCCAGGGTCTGCTCGGTGCCATCGCGATCGATCCACACGCTGAGGGATTGGCCGGGATACCGCTGGATCAACGCGCGCCACTGTTCCCAGTCCGCGATGGATTCGCCGGCAGCCCGTACGATCCGGTCGCCAGGCTGCAGGCCGGCCCGTTCCGCCGCACCGTCGCGCGTGACCTGACCGATGACCGCTGGCAACGCAGGGCGCCACGGTCTCAACCCCAGCCGGTCGAACACCAGCCCCGCTTCGCCCTGATCGCCGACGTCACGCGCATCCAGCACGCGGACCCGCGCCCGGTCGTCGGCGGGCACGCCGATCATGAACATCAGGCTGTAGGCCACAATGGCGAACAGGAAGTTGCAAAGCGGCCCGGCCAGCACGATGGCGATGCGCGAACCCACCGGCTGACGGTTGAAGGCTCGGGGCAACTCAGCCGGCGGCACCTCGCCCTCGCGCTCGTCCAGCATCTTGACATAGCCGCCCAACGGCAGGGCGGCGATCACATACTCGGTTCCGTCCTGGCCGCGCCGTTGCCACAGCGGTTTGCCAAAGCCGATGGAAAACCGGAGTACCCTGACCCCCAGCCGGCGGGCCACCCAGAAATGGCCAAACTCGTGGACGGTGATCAACACCCCCAGGGTCACAATCAGGGCCAGTAACGAAATCAATGGACTGCTGCTCATCTCACCCCTCCGACGGTCGCGCGGCGATCCACTCGCCCGCCACAGCGCGCGCCTGGGCATCATCGGCAAAGATCGTCGCCAGCGTATTGACCCCATGCGGGGGCACCCGTTCCAGAGTCCGTTCGACCACGGTGGCGATCTCGGTGTAGCGAATCCGCTGGTCGAGGAAAGCTTGCACGGCGGCCTCGTTGGCCGCGTTCAGAATGGCCGGCGCGGTGCCACCCGCGTCCAGTGCGGAAAAAGCCAGCCGCAGGCAGGGAAACCGGGCGTAATCCGGCGCCTGGAATTCCAGCGGCCCCAGACGGGTGAAATCGAGAAACGCGACGCCCGACGCCAGCCGGTGCGGCCAGGCCAGCGCGTGGGCGATGGGGGTGCGCATGTCGGGATTGCCCAGTTGCGCCAGCACCGAGCCGTCTTCGTATTCGACCATTGAGTGAATCAGGCTTTGGGGGTGAATCACCACCTCGATCCGTTCGGGCGGCGCAGCGAACAGCCAGTGGGCCTCGATCACTTCCAGGCCCTTGTTCATCATGGTAGCGGAATCCACCGAAATTTTCCGGCCCATGCGCCAGTTCGGATGGGCGCAGGCCTGATCGGGAGTCACGTCCGGCAACTGCTCCAGCGGCGTCGTGCGGAATGGTCCGCCGGAACCGGTTAACAGAATGCGCCGGACGCCCCCCGCCTCCAGATTCTGGGCCGCGAAATCCGGCGGGAGACACTGAAACACCGCGTTGTGTTCGCTGTCAATCGGCAACAGTTCTGCACCGTGGGCGCGCACCGCCGCCATGAACAGCGGCCCGGCCATGACCAGCGCTTCCTTGTTGGCCAACAATACCCGCTTGCCGGCCTGCGCCGCTGCCAAGGTTGGCAACAGCCCCGCCGCGCCGACGATGGCCGCCATGACATAAGCCGCTTCGGGCAACGCCGCGACTCGCTCCAGCCCTCCTGGGCCGGCCAGCACTTCAACCGGCCGCCCCGCCACCCACAAGCGGTCGCGCAGTTGTTCGGCTGCATCGGCATCCGCCATGACCGCATAATCCGGTTCGCAGCTCAGACACTGCTGAAACAGCCCCTCGACATCGCGGTGGGCGGTCAACGCTACGACCCGGAACCGGTCCGCGTGACGGCGCAGCACATCGAGGGTGCTGACCCCGATGGAGCCGGTCGAACCGAGAATGGTCACGCCGATGCGTTCGTTCATCCCGCCAGCCCGTAGCAACCCAGCAGAAACACCGGCGCGGCGGCAATCAGGCTGTCCAGCCGGTCCAGCACGCCGCCATGACCGGGCAACAGAGAACCACTGTCCTTCACCCCGCGCTGCCGCTTCAACATGCTCTCGAACAAATCGCCGACGATGGAAAAACCAACCGTCGCCATACAGACCGCCACGAAGCCGGGCCAACGCGACCCGATGCCCAGCGCCGCCGCGCCGACCAGCGCGAAGATCAGCGCCGCCGCCACTGCGCCCCACACGCCTTCCCAGGTTTTGCCCGGACTGATGGTTGGGGCCAGCTTGCGCCGGCCCCAGCGCCGGCCCGCGAAATAGGCGCCGATATCGGCGACCCAGATCAGCATCAGCAGGAACAGCACATAGACTGGTCCAAATTCATGCCGCAAGCCCATCAGCGCCAGCCAGGCCGCCACCAGCGCCGCCACGCCGGCCACGCCGACCATGCTGGGCCGATCCTGGCGCTCCGGTTGTCCGGTGTAGCGCCACAGCCAAAGCACGGCGCCGCACCAGGCGGCGAACGCCGAAATCATCAGGCTGGCAACCACCGTCGTGCGATCCGCCAGCGGCCAGACCGCCAGAAGCAGAACCAGCACCAGTCCGCCATACAGCGCGCGGCCGCGGGGTTGTGCCAAACGCGCCAGGTCGGCCCATTCCCAGGCGCACAACAACACGACCGCCAACAGCGCGGCGCCGAAACCCGCGGCAGGCAGCTTCAGCACCACCCACAGGGCGATCAGGGCCAGCACGCTGGCGGTGACGACGCGCTGTTTAAGCATTGGCGACTCCAGCCACCTGTTCGCTGGTCTGCCCAAACCGCCGCTGCCGGCTGGCGAAGGCAGCGCAGGCGACGTCCAGGTCGTCGACATCGAAATCCGGCCACAGCCGGTCGGTAAAGTACAGTTCGGTATACGCCAATTGCCAGAGCAGGAAATTGCTGATCCGTTGCTCGCCGCCGGTGCGAATGAACAGATCCGGTTCCGGCAGATCGGCGAGGCAGGTGTATTGATGCACTAGGTCAGCATTCACATCGCCCGGTTGCAACCGGCCCGCCGCTGCTTCCTCGGCTACCCGCCGGCTGGCTTGGGCGATGTCCCATCGCCCGCCGTAGTTGGCGGCGATGACCAGGGTCAGGCCGGTGTTGGCGGCGGTGCGCTGTTCGGCCTTGGCGATGTAGTCCTGCAAGGAGGGCGAAAACGCGCTGCGGTCGCCGATGAAGCGCATCCGGACGTTGGCGGCGTGCAGCCGGCGAATTTCGCGGCGCAGGGTAGTCAGAAACAGGTTCATCAGCACTTCGACTTCCGGGCGCGGCCGGCGCCAGTTTTCGCTGCTGAAGGCGAACAGGGTCAGTACTTTGATACCGCGCTCGCCGCAGACCTTGACGATCCGGCGCACTGCCTTGGCGCCTTCCCGGTGGCCGGCCGTGCGTAGCAGCGACCGCTGTTGCGCCCAGCGTCCGTTGCCATCCATGACGATGGCGATGTGCCGGGGCAACGACTCGCGCGGCGGGACCATGGAGACATCAAGCGCCATTGCGGCAGTTCCCTGGCTGGATCGCCGTGGCCATGAAAAGCCCAAGGCGGCGTTTCAGATTTCCATCAACTCGGCTTCCTTGGCCGCGAGCGTTTTGTCCACGTCCTGGATGTGCCGGTCGGTGAGTTTCTGAATCTCGTCCTGGGTTTGCCGCTCGACATCCTCGGGAATCTTCTTGTCCTTGAGCAGGGCCTTGAGCTGGCTGTTGGCGTCGCGGCGGATGTTGCGGATCGCCACCTTCGCCTCCTCGCCCTCGCGCCTCACCACCTTGACCAGATCGCGGCGGCGCTCCTCAGTGAGCGGCGGCAGCGGCACCCGGATCGTCGTCCCGGCAGAGGCTGGATTCAGGCCCAGATCGGACTTCAGGATCGCTTTCTCAATCGGCCCGACCATGTTCTTTTCCCAGGGCGTCACCAGCAGGGTGCGGGCGTCGGCCACTGCGACCGACGCCACTTGATTGAGGGGCGTGTCGTTGCCGTAGTAGCTGACCGTGATGTGATCCAGCAGGCTGGCATGGGCGCGGCCAGTGCGCAGCTTGGTCAATTCCTGTTTCAGACTGTCCACGCTCTTCACCATCCGGGCGGTGGCTTCTTTCTTGAGAGAGTCGATCATGTCGTCATTCCCGCACCACGGTGGTGCCCACGTTCTCGCCGCGCACGATCCGCACCAGGTCGCCGTGGCGGTTGATGTTGAAAACCTTCAGCGGCATGTCGTACTCGCGGCACATGACGATGGCCGTGGCGTCCATGACACCCAGCTTGCGCGCCAGCGCCTCGTCGTAGGTGAGCCGCTCGTACCGTACCGCCGCCGCGTCCTTGACGGGATCCGCCGAGTAAATGCCATCCACCTTGGTGCCCTTGAGCATCACGTCGGCGTTGATTTCAATCGCCCGCAGACTGGCGGCAGAGTCGGTGGTGAAAAAGGGATTGCCGGTGCCGGCGGCGAAAATCACCACCCGGCCCTTTTCCAGATGGCGGATGGCGCGGCGGCGGATGTAGTCCTCGCAGACCTGATTGATGCGAATGGCCGACATCACCCGGGTGAACACGCCCAGCCGTTCCAGGGTGTCCTGCATGGCCAGCGAGTTCATCACTGTGGCCAGCATCCCCATGTGGTCGGCGGTCACCCGGTCCATGCCAACCTTGGCCAGTCCCGCGCCGCGAAACAGATTGCCACCGCCGATCACCAGTCCCACTTCCACGCCCAGATGGCGCAATTTCAGTATTTCGCCAGCAATACGGGCCAGGATGCCGGTGTCAATGCCGGATTCATCGTCCCCCATCAGGGCCTCGCCGCTGAGCTTGAGGAGAATGCGCTTGAAAGCCGGTCTGGAATCCTGGTTGGACATGGCGCTGCCTGGATGAGCAAAAACGGGGGGATTTTACCTGATCGCGGCCCCGGCGTCAGTGACGATGCCGGGGCTGCAGGATACCGCTAGTCGCCGCGCGCTGCTGCCACCTCGGCGGCGAAATCGCTGGATTTCTTCTCGATTCCCTCGCCCAGTTCGAACCGCTCGAACCGAACTACCCGCGCCTTGCGGGACTTCAACAGCTTGTCTACGCTCTGCTCGGGATCTTTCACAAAGGGCTGGCCGAGTAGGGTCACTTCCTCCAAATACTTGCGCAGCCGCCCCTCGGCGATCTTGTCGATCATGTTGGCCGGCTTGCCTTCGGCGACTGCCCGGGCTGCGTAGATCTCCTTTTCCTTGGCGATCAGCTCGGCCGGCACCTGGTCGGCGCTCACGCATAGCGGCCGGCTGGCGGCCACGTGCATGGCGATGTCCTTGGCCAGTTCAGCCTCGCCGCCGTCCAGTTCCACCAACACGCCGATCCGGGTTCCGTGCAGGTAGCTGCCCAACACGCCGGTCGAAGTGGTCAACCGGACCCCGCGTCGGACGTTGATGTTCTCACCGATTTTGGCGATACAGTCGCGCCGGTTCTGCTCGACGCTCTGACCGTTGGCCATGACTGCCGCCAGCAGCGCGTCCAGATCGGCAGGACCCTCGTGCAGCACGGTCTCCGCGACCTCGGCGGCGAAAGCCCGGAAATCGTCATTCTTGGTGACAAAGTCGGTTTCGCAGTTGACCTCCGCCATAGCCACCGCCCCGGCTGCCTGCCGGAGGACGATCAGACCCTCGGCGGCGATGCGGCTGGCCTTCTTGTCAGCCTTGGCCTGACCAGCCTTGCGCATCAGTTCGACCGCTGCCTCGATGTCGCCCCCGGTTTCCTGCAGGGCCCGCTTGCACTCCATCATCCCCGAACCCGTGCGCTCGCGCAGTTCCTTGACCAGCGCCGCAGTGATTTCCGCCATGCTTGTCTACCTCTGAAAAAGCAAATTCAATTCAAAACTGGATTTGAGGATGGAACCGCGACTGGCTCCATCAAAAAGGCTCGCGCGCCGAATGCGCGCGAGTCTGTGGGGCGAGGCCCGCCGTTAGAGGACTCCGAATGATTTCTGATAAAGACTATACCGGAATGTGGGTTAGGCTTTAGCTTAACTCTTTGAGATGATTGGCTTAAAAAGTCAGGCTAAAGCCCGACCTACCGGTATGATCTATTTGGGAAATCACCTCAGAGAACTCAGGCGCCGCTGCTCGCCGGCACCGCCTCTTCCGGGATTTCGACGAACTCCTCCTCGGCGCGGCCCGTGGTCAGCACGGCGCGGCCTTCCTGCACTGCCTCGGCCAGACCGCCGACGTAGAGCTGGATCGCGCGGATGGCGTCGTCGTTGCCAGGGATGATGTAGTCCACCCCATCCGGCGAATTGTTGGTGTCCACCACCCCGAGCACTGGAATGCCCAGCTTGTTGGCTTCCTGTACCGCGATGCGCTCGTGGCCGACATCAATCACGAACAGCGCGTCCGGCAGGCTGGCCATGTCCTTGATACCGCCCAGGCTGCGCTCCAGCTTGTCCATCTCGCGCCGCAGACCGATGACTTCCTTCTTGGCCAGCCGGTCGAAAGTGCCATCCTGAGCCATCAAATCCAGATCCTTGAGCCGCTTGATGGATTGGCGAACGGTCTTGAAGTTGGTGAGCATCCCGCCCAGCCAGCGGTGATTGACATAGGGCATGCCGCAGCGCAGGGCCGCCTCGGCGGTCGCCTCGCGGGCCGAGCGCTTGGTGCCCACCATCAGAATCTTGCCGCCCTGCGAGGCCATCCGGCCGGCGAAATTCAGCGCTTCCAGATACAGCGGCAGGGTTTTTTCCAGGTTGACGATGTGGATCTTGCTGCGCGCCCCGAAGATATACGGGGCCATTTTGGGATTCCAGTAACGGGTC
>JAGTSD010000451.1 GCA_018262135.1 Pseudomonadota bacterium
TACTTCAGCCCGTGCTGATAGGCGGATTCCGGGACCAGATACCGCTCCTGCCGGGCGCGAACCAGGAAATCCATGGCATAGGCCGACAGCCAGGTTTCGACGTTGCTGTCGGGATTCCACAGCCCGAAACCGCCACCGGCGTCCTGCAAGGTCAAAATCCGCTGGATGGCATCCTGCACCCGCGCTCGCAAACCGGCCTCGGTCGCATTTTGTCCGACCCAGACCTCAGCCACCTGATTGAAGTACAGCAGCGGCAGGGCGCGGCTGGTGGTTTGCTCCAGACAGCCGTAGGGATAGCGATCCAGTTCCGTCAGCAGGGCGGGCACGTTCAGGTTGGGCAGGCTGCTGAAACTCAACCCGGCCTGGCCGGTTCCAGGCAAATAATCGCGCAACAACTCGGAGCCAACGGGCAGCGCTTCGCTGGGATTTAGCCGTTTGGCGGCGCGGGTCGTCGTGATCGCCTGGGTCGGGCGCACGCCGATCTCGGACTCGCGCACCAGTTGGAAGCCGTTCGGCCCGTCCAGATGCAAACGCACCTGACCGACGCCAGGTTGCAGCCCGCGCAGGGTAAAGGTCCGGTTCTCGGAATTCTGCACGGCGGAATCGGCGACGGTGAAGGTGAACGCCGCCGGTTCGGTCACCGCCGCCGCGCCCTCGGCAGTCAGCCGGATACGGTATTGTAGACGCGCGCCACCAGCGGATCGCGCACCAGCGGCGCGGTCTCGGCCCGGCCCAGCCGGTTGCGATCCCAGGCCACCGCCATCAGCCGCACCTGGCCGTTGAAATCGGGCAGCGCCAGCCGAATTTTCGCCTGCCCGCTGGCATCCAGCGCCACCGGCCCGGAGAACAGCGCCAGCGTTTTCACCGTGCGCACCCCGGAAGCGTCCAGTTGCCGGCTGTCGGCGTCGCCGCCAACCTTGAGTTGACCCGCTCGCCCGCCGGCTTCGATCAGCTTGCCGTACAGATCGAGCAACTGCATGCCCAGCCGGCGCTTGCCGAGGAAATAGTGGGTCGGGTCGGGGCTGGCGAAGTCGGTCAGTTGCAAAATGCCCTCGTCCACGGCGGCCACGGTCACATAGGCCGGCTGGCCGGGATCAAGGCCGGTCACCGTCACCGGCAGCTCCACGGTCTGACGCGGCTTCCACTCGGTCGGCGCGGTCAGGGCGACGTTCAAGGTGCGCGGCGCGGGGTCGAGACCGACCCAGGCGATGCCGATGGCCCGACCCGGCCCGCGCTGGGCGGTGTTATCCGCCGGCCGGAACGCGGTCGCGGCGATGTATACGCCCGGCCCCCACTCGGTCGGAATCGGCAGTTCCACCGTCGTCCCCTCCGCCGAGGCGCTGACAGTCTTGCTCAACCACAGCCGGTCGCCGACCACATTCAACAACACTTCGCCAGCGAACGGCGCGCGGACGAAGACCTTGGCGGTCTGGCCAGCCTGGTAACGCGGCTGATCCAACGTCACTTTCATCTGATCCGGGGTGTCGCTGCTCTCGCCCGGACTCTCGAACCAGCCGACAGTGAAGCGCACGCTGGAAGCCACTCCTGTAGCCGGGTCCAGCACATCCAGCCGATAATCGCCCCATTCCGAGAGACGTTGCGCCACGGTCACCGGTTTATCGGCGGCAACATTGAGGGTCTGGCTGGTCACCGGCGCCCCGTCGCGGATGATCAGCTTGTAGTTCCAGCGGTTGTCGCCGTAGTACCAGTAATACTGATGGTCCTCGCGCACCAGTTCGGCGCGCAGCCCACTTTTCGCCAGCGGCTGGCCCAGCGGATCGAGCGCGATCACGTCGAAGCCGGCTTCCTGGCCCAGAGGTACGCCGTCATCGCCAAAGCGCGGCTTGATGCCGATGGCGAACGGCTGGGGGCGGTAGGGCATATTCAGACTGCGGCTGACTGGCCGCCCGCCGGGCTCGAACAGCGATACTCGTACTCGCGCCTGCAACGGGCGGCTGGTGTCGGGCGTCTCGCTCAACGTCACCTGGGCCTGGGCCTTGCCTTGGGCGTCGGTGCCGGCCAGCGCCACCGGGAAGCGTTGTGCGGTCCAGCTATCCTGCGCCAATCCGAATCGGTAGCCGGGGAACGTCGGGTAAGGATTGGGATCTTCATTCAGCACCACCTCGGCCTCGGCCTTGAGGTTGGCCGCCGGCGCGCCGTACAGGAAACGGCCGTTGATGTCCACGATAACCGGCTCGCCCGGTTTCAGCACCGGCGCGGGGGAACTCAGCTCCAGCTTCAGCCGCTGCGGCACGAAATCCTCGACCTGGAAGCTGACCTGGCCGACCGGCTCGCCTTTGGGATCGGCATAGGCCTTGACCGTCCAGGTTCCGGTGCGGGCATTCAGCGCCAGCGGCAGTTGGACGTGATAACCGCCCAGCGCCGGCTGACCCGGCTTCGGCTGGCCGGCTTCCACCTCATCGGGGCGGAACAGTTTCAGGGTCAGCGGCGCATCCGGCAGGGCGTAGCCGCGACTGTCGCGGACCAGGGCCATCAATTCCACCGTCTCGCCGGGCCGGTAGACCCCGCGTTCGGTATAAAGGAACGCATCCACCGCCCCCGGCGCAGCGCGGCCCTCCACGCCCCGGTCGCTGAGATCAAAGGCCGGTTTGGTCAGATCGAGAAAGTTGTAATCGCCGTTGCCATAGGCCATCAATAGCGCCGGCTCGCGCCCGCCACCCCCGCGCAACAGACCCGGATCGAGGCGGACATAGCCTTTGTTATCCGTAGTCGCCTTGCCCAGTTCGCCGTTGTTGCGAGCGTACAGCCGCAGATCAAGGCCGGCTAGCGGTTTGGCGGTGGCCAGCGACCGGGCGAACACGTGCAGGCCATCGTCGCCACGCATCGT
>JAGTSD010000101.1 GCA_018262135.1 Pseudomonadota bacterium
TACCCAATGTCCGAACCGCTGCCCAGCATCGCCGAGGCCGAAGCGATCACGATCGTCGACGACGGCGCCAAGGTCGAGAAGCTGATGCATCGCGGCATCATTGCCTGCGACCCGAACGACACAGTGGCTCAGGTGGCGAAGATCATGATCGACAAGGACATTCATGCTGTCGTGGTGATGGAAGGCGGCCAGGCGGTCGGCGTGGTGTCGCAGACCGACATGGTGCTGGCGCGGCAGGGCCGGACCTCGGCGCAGGCGCGGGCCATGCTGGCCAGGGAGGTGATGACCCCCGGTTGTGCAACCTGCGACGCAGGCATTCTGTTGAGCGAGGCGGTCAGCCAGATGACCGGTCGGCGGATGCACCGGCTGGTGGTGACCGAAAACGGTCAGCCGGTCGGCCGGATGCACCGGCTGGTGGTGACCGAAAACGGTCAGCCGGTCGGCGTGATCTCGATGACCGACGTGGTCCGCAAGATCATCGGCGAGTGATGCAGTGAAGCAACGGGGGCGCGGCCGCCGCGCCCCCGTTTTTTTGGAACGTGGGGTGTCGTCATGAAAGCGATTGTTTGCCGCGAACTCACCGGGATTGATGGCTTAACCCTTGAAGAGATTCCCGCGCTTGCGCTGGCCGCAGGCCAAGTCCGGGTGCGAGTACGGGCCTGCGGGGTCAATTTCGCCGACAGCCTCATCACCCGTGGCCAGTACCAGGTTCAGCCGCAACCGCCGTTCAGTCCCGGCTTTGAGGTGGCCGGCGAGGTGCTGGAAACAGGGGAAGGTGTAACCAGTTTCAAGGTCGGTGATCGCGTCATCGCCATCACCCCGCACGGCGGCTATGCCGAGCAGGTGGTGGTCAATGTCAATCGCTGCGTGGCGATGCCGACGGCGATGCCTTGGGAGCACGGCGCGGCGTTTCCGGTGGTGTTCGGTACGTCGCATGTCGCCCTGTGGCATCGGGCGCGGCTGCGGGCCGGCGAGACGCTGGTGGTGCATGGCGCCTCCGGCGGGGTTGGATTGACGGCAGTCGCCATCGGCAGGCAACTCGGCGCAACGGTCATCGCCACCGCCAGCAGTCCCGACAAGCTGGAGGTCGCCCGGCAACACGGCGCGGATCACCTGATCGATACCAGCCATGAGGACGTTCGCGAACGCATCAAGGAACTCACCGGCGGGCGTGGCGCGGATGTGGTCTACGATCCGGTCGGCGGCGATCTGTTCGCGGCTTCGCTGCGCAGTATCGCCTTCGAGGGACGGATTCTGGTGATCGGTTTCGCTGGGGGCACGGTGCCGCAAATCCCCGCTAATCACCTGCTGGTCAAGAACGTGGACGTGATCGGCCTCAACTGGCCAGCCTACGCGGAATTGAATCCCCAGGCCATGACGGAGAGTTTTCGCATCCTGATTGGCTGGTACCTGCAAGGCGCGGTGCAACCGCATATTTCGGCGACTTATCCACTGGAACAGGCAGTCGAGGCATTGCGATCCGTGGTCGCGCGCAAATCCACGGGCAAGGTGGTCATCACGGTGGGCGAGTGAGGCATGGCGGACGAGTTGACGATCCACCATCTGGGACGGCTGACGCAGGCGACGGTGCGGGGCGGCGACGCCCAGTTGAAAAAACTGCGCAATGCATTACTGCTCAAGGAATTCCGCATCACAGCCGAACGAGAGAACATCCTGGAACTGCGCCGGCGGGCATATTTGACGCAGGATGACTGGCCGATGCAGGTGATCGTCCGCCGCGACGGCACCCGGTTCGAGATTGATTACTACCTTTACATCCCCTGGGGCTGGATCGTTGCTTTCACGGTTTTGATGCTGCTGGTGCTGCCGTTCGCCGGCATCCCGAATGCGCCGCTGGCGTTCGGGCTGGCTGTGGTAGTAGCGGCGCTGGCGATCTACAAACAGAAATTCGATTGCCGGCCCAATGCACGATTCTGGCAGGAACGACCGCGGCGACGCTGGAACGAAATCATGGCACGGCTGCTGCGGGAAGCGTTCGCCCACCCGTAAAGCCTGTCAAAATGAAGGCTAATAACGCTATTGGCTTGCACGGCTAATGGAGGTTTGGATTCAATGGCCACCGGAACCCTGTACATCGTCGCTGCCCCGTCCGGGGCCGGCAAGACCAGCCTGGTCAAAAGCCTGGTGGAGACCACGCCGGGCGTGGTTGCCTCCGTTTCCCATACCACCCGCCCGCCCCGGCCCAGCGAACAGGAGGGCGTTCACTATCATTTCGTCTCTCTCCCCACCTTCGCCACGATGATCGCTCAGGACGCGTTCCTCGAACACGCCCAGGTATTCGGCAACTGCTACGGCACCAGCCGCGCCGCCGTGCTGTCAAAGCTGGAGGAAGGGCTGGACGTGATTCTGGAAATCGACTGGCAGGGCGCCCGGCAGGCGCGCGAACAGATGCCAGACTGCGTGGGCATCTTCATCCTGCCGCCCTCCCGCGATGCCTTGCGTCAGCGACTGGCCGGGCGCGGCCAGGACAGCGCCGAGGTGATCGAGCGGCGTATGGCGGCGGCGCTGGACGAACTGTCGCATTACGCGGAGTTCGATTACCTGATCATCAACGATCAATTCGAGACAGCGCTGACCGAACTGCGCGCCATTTTCATCGCCCAGCGCCAGCGGCAGACGATGCAACTGCAGCGACACCCGGAACTGCTTAGCGCGCTCTTGTCTTAACCGCTTGTTTTTCATTAGACTAGCAAATTCCAAATCGGCAATGCCACGGCTGGAGAAACCCCTGAATGGCCCGAATTACCGTAGAAGACTGCCTCGCGCGGGTGGACAACCGTTTTGAACTGGTGCTGATCGCCGCGCGCCGCGCTCGCGATCTGGCGCTTGGCCATGAAGCGCTGGTGCCCTGGGAAAACGACAAACCTACCGTCGTCGCGCTGCGGGAACTGGCCGATGGCAAGCTCGATACCCTGATCAAGGAAAAATATGGCCGCTTCAGCTCGCCCGCGCCCATTTTGGTGCCCGAACCAACATTTGCCGCGCTCGACGAATCCCCGCCCGAATCGGATTGACCGCGCCACCCCAGCAATGGGAGGCCCGCCATCGTGATGGGCGTGCCGTTGCGGGATATCCGCGCCGAGGTCGAACCCAGCCGCCCTCTAACCGTGGATGACGAGTGGCTCGACGACCTGCGCCTGCGCATTGACGACCTGTGCGCCATCGCCGCCGACTATCTCGAACCGCCCCAGGTCGAGCGCCTGCGCGAGGCCTGCTATTTCGCCACCGGGGCTCACGCCGGCATCTACCGCAAAAGTGGGGAGCCGTACATCTTTCACCCGCTGGCGGTAGCCCGCATTCTCGCCAGCGTCCGCTTCGACCATGAAACGCTGATCGCCGCCCTGCTGCACGACGTCATCGAGGACACCCATTACAACAAGGATCAGATCAGCGCCCAATTCGGGCCGGAAGTTGCCGACCTGGTGGATGGCGTCAGCAAGCTGACTCAAATCCAGTTCAACTCCAAGCTGGAGGCGCAGGCCGAAAACTTCCGCAAGATGTTCCTGGCCATGGCCAAGGACCTGCGGGTGATCATGATCAAGCTGGCCGACCGCCTGCACAACATGCGCACCCTCGGCGCCATGCGCCCGGAATCACGCCGTCGCATCGCCCGCGAAACCCTCGAAATCTACGCCCCCATCGCCGGCCGGCTGGGTATGAACCACCTGCGCCAGGAACTGGAGAATCTCGGCTTCAGCCATCTCTACCCGCTGCGCTATCGGGTATTGCAGGACGCGGTGCGCAAACTGAGCGGTAATCGCCGCGAAATCATCGGCCAGTTGGAAGCCCGCATTCAGGATCGGTTGCGGGACGAGGGCATCAACGGCCGGGTCGTGGGTCGCGGCAAGCATCTGTGGGGCATTTACCAGAAAATGCGTCTCAAGCATCTGCCGTTCCGGGAGGTCCACGACGTCTACGCGGTGCGGATCATCGTGGATGTGGTGGATACCTGCTACCGGACGCTGGGCGTGATACACGGCCTGTACAAGCCGATCATGGGCCGGTTCAAGGACTACATCGCCATTCCCAAGACCAATGGCTACCAGTCGCTGCATACCGTGCTGTTCGGCCCTAACGGCGTGCCCATCGAAGCGCAGATCCGCACCGAGGAAATGCACGTCATGGCCGAGGTCGGCGTCGCCGCCCACTGGCGCTACAAGTCCGACGGCGACAGCCAGGGCAATCACGCCCAGCAACGGGCGCGCGAATGGCTGCGCAAACTGCTGGACATGCAGCGCCGGGCCGGCAACCCGGTGGAATTTCTGGAAAGCGTCAAGGTGGACCTGTTTCCCGACGAGGTCTACGTGTTCACTCCACGCGGCGAGATCATCCAACTGCCGCGCGGCGCCACCGCCGTGGATTTCGCCTACGCCATCCATTCCGATGTCGGCAACACCTGCGTGGGCGCCAGGATCGACCGACGGCTGGCACCGCTGCGCACCCCGCTGGTCACCGGCCAGACCGTCGAGGTCATCATCACCCCCACCGCCCGGCCCAACCCCGCCTGGCTCAATTTCGTGGTCACTGCCAAGGCCCGCGCCAGCATCCGTCATTATCTCAAGCACTTGCAGCGCGAGGAAGCGGTTTTGCTCGGCAAGCGGATGCTGGAGAAGGCGCTGGCGGGGCGCATTGGCGGTCTGGGCGAACTGCCGGCGGTGCGAATCAAGGCCCTGGTCCGGGAATTCGGTCTGGCCGGTTTCGACGATCTGCTGGCTGATATCGGGTTGGGCAACCGGGTCCCGGCGCTGATCGCCAAACGGCTGTTGCCAGAAGAGGACGAGATCGGCGCACCGGATGCCAGCGGCCAGCCCCTGCTGATCAAGGGAGCGGAGGGCACGGTGGTCAGCTTTGGCAAGTGTTGTCGGCCGCTGCCGGGCGACGCTATCGTCGGCTACCTCAATGCGGGGCGCGGCATCGTCATCCATCGCGACAGTTGCAAGAACGTCGCCAGCTACAAGAAGAATCCCGAGAAGTGGATCGAGGTGGAGTGGGAACCCCAGATCAGCGCCGACTTCAGCGCCGAACTGCGCCTCGACGTGATCAACCGGCGCGGGGTGCTGGCCACCATTGCCGCCGCCATCGCCGCCACCGACTCCAACATCGAAACCATCAATACTTCGGAACGGGACGGCAACACCACCACCGTGCATCTGTTGCTCAACGTCCGTGACCGCGCCCAACTGGCCCGGGTGATGCGCCAGTTGCGTACTCTGCCCGAAGCGGTGAAGCTGGCCCGGCGCGGCTAGCCTTTCCACCGACCCTGCCCCGACCGGGATAGGACATTGACCTGGAGCGTTCCATGCCACGTGAAATCATCCATACCGATCAGTCCCCTGCTGCCATCGGCGCCTATTCCCAAGCGGTCAAAGTCGGCGATACCGTCTACCTGTCCGGCCAGATTCCGCTCGATCCCGCGACCATGCAACTGGTCGAGGGGGGGATGGAAGCGCAGATCCGCCGCGTGTTCGACAACCTGGCCGCGGTGGCCCGCGCCGCCGGTGGCCATCTCGCTGACACGGTCAAACTCAACGTATTCCTGACCGATCTGAGTCACTTTGCTCTGGTCAATCAGGTCATGGCCGAATATTTCCAGGAACCTTATCCGGCGCGGGTGGCGATTGGCGTCGCGGCACTGCCACGGGGCGCGCAAGTGGAAATAGACGCGGTGCTGGTGCTGGAAGAATAGACGTCCGACGGCCGGTGTCCGGCATCGGGTATCAGGAACCCTCATGTCCCCCGCTTCCTGCCCCCTGCCCTCGCCGCCGGTCCTCGAACTGCTCCCGGTCACCGCTCTGAAAGGCGTGGGACCGAAGCTGGCGGACCGGTTGCGGCGGCTGGGCATCGCCACCGTCGAAGACGTGCTGCTGCACCTGCCGCTGCGCTATCAGGATCGCACCCGCCTCACGCCGATCAACCAGTTGCAGGCCGGCGATGAGGCGCAGATCGAGGCCGAGGTGGTCGGCAGCGAGGTGACGGCACGCGGCCGGCGGTTCCTGCTCTGCCACCTGGCCGATGGCGCCGGAGTGCTGACCCTGCGCTTCTTCCATTTCAGCCCCGCCCAGGAACAACTGCTCAGCCGGCCCGGCACGTGGCTGCGCTGTTTTGGCGAGGTGCGCCAGGGCTACGCCGGCCTGGAAATGATTCACCCCGAATGCCGGCGGGTTGGGCCGGACGCGCCGCCGGTGGACGACCGGCTGACGCCGGTCTATCCCGCTACCGCCGGCCTGCAACAATTCACCCTGCGCGGCCTGGCGAAACAGGCGCTGGCCCAGTCGGCGGCGCTATTGCCGGAACTGCTGCCGGCGGAATGGCGGGCTCGACTCCAACTCCCGCCCATCGCCGAGGCGGTGGAACTGCTGCACCGTCCGCCAGCGGAGGTATCGCTGACTGCATTGGAGAGCGGCCGCCATCCGGCCCGGCGGCGGCTGGCGTTCGAGGAACTGCTGGCGCATCAGCTCAGCCTGCGGCGGCTGCGGGCGCGGATGCAACGCCAGGCCGCGCCGCCGCTGGCCGGCCACGGCGGCCTGAGTCAGCGGTTTCTGGACCGGTTGCCGTTCGCGCTTACCCCGGCCCAGCGGCGGGTCCTGGAAGAAATCGGTGCCGACCTGGCCCAGCCCCGACCGATGTTGCGGCTATTGCAGGGCGATGTCGGCTCCGGTAAGACCGTGGTAGCCGCCATCGCCGCGCTGCGGGCGGTTGAAACCGGCGCGCAGGCAGCGTTGATGGCCCCCACCGAACTGCTGGCCGAGCAGCATTACCGTAATTTCCGGGCGTGGCTGGAACCGCTGGGTATCGAAGTCGCCTGGCTGACCGGGCGGCTGACCGGGCGGGCGCGACAAACCCTGCTGGAGCGGCTGGCCGCCGGTGAAATCCAGGTCGCGGTCGGCACTCACGCCCTGGCGCTGTCCGCACCAGTTGATCATGACCGCCACCCCGATTCCGCGCACCCTGGCGATGAGCGCCTACGCCGATCTCGACACCTCGATCATTGATGAACTGCCGCCGGGCCGCCAACCCGTGAAAACTGTGGTCGTACCCGACAGTCGCCGCGACGAAGTGATCGAACGTATCCGCCGGGCCTGTCGCGCCGGCCGGCAGGCGTACTGGGTCTGTCCGCTGATCGAGGAGTCCGA
>JAGTSD010000102.1 GCA_018262135.1 Pseudomonadota bacterium
AGGTTGCGGCTGGCGTTGCGCGGCAACCGGCACTCCGGCCCATGCTGGAGGAACGCATGGAGCAACGCTGCCACGACGGCCTCCTCGGCTTCACCCTGGGCAACCAGTTCCCGCAATCGGGCGAGTAAGTCATCCAGCAGACTGGCGCGGGCGAGTTCGTCCAGCGCGGGCAACGGCTGCCCTGGATCCGCCAGTCGCGCTGCATTGGCTTCCAGCCAGCGGGCGAACCCCCAGGGCGAGTCAGCGGCTGTCGCCAGCGGCGGGGATGGCTCTTGCAAGACATCGAACATCGCCCTGACCCTGCCAAACATCCGGGATTTTCGCGCGGATTGGGGCTCTGGCGCAGCCATCGGGGCAAGTGGGGGGGGTAACGGCCCGCGTCGCAGAAATGCCGGCTCGGCGAGATATTCGAGTTTCTCTTCCATTGGGGCCATACACGAGGCTGCCATCACCACGCTCCCCAAACCGCCCCAGCCCGCCGCCAGCATGTGCGGCACGGCGCGCAGTTCGGGCAACTCCGTCGCCTTTTCGCCCTCGGCGCGCACGTCCACCATCAGAAAATGGGTATGCGGCGTCACCAGTTGATACTCCACCGCCAGCGCCGTAGCGTCTTCGGCAGACAACTGGGCGATGCGCCGGGCCGCTGCCAGCCGGGGCAGGGTGTCGGCAGTTTCCGCCACTGGCCAGGGTTCTAGAACCACCGTCTGGCTCAACCGCTGGCCGTTGCTCAGCGTCAGATTCAGCGTCGCCGGCCCTTCGGGTTGGGTCGGCAGCCAGGCCAGCAAGTGCAGAGTATCACCGCTGAATACCCGCTCGATCTGTTCCGGCAGGCGCCGGGTTGGCTCGACCGGCCAGGTCATGGCCGCCTCGGCGCGCGGGGCGCGAATTCGCTCGAAATGGCGGACGATGCGGCCCGCCATATCCTCGTTGGGATGGACGAATTCACACGCGCCACCTGTCGCCTCCGCCAGTCCCCGCACCAGCCCCTCGGCCACCGCCGCGCCTACCCCAACGGTAAAGATGCGGCAACCGGAACGCTGGGCTTCAACCGCCAGCGCCTCGGCGTTCCAGGCTTCGCCATCGGTCATCAACAAAATATCCAGCGGCTGACCCTGACCCTGGCGTTGCCGGTAGGCAAGCTGCAACGCCGCGCCGATCTCGGTGCCGCCCAGGTTGGCGTCCAGCCTGGCCACCAGCGCGCGGGCCTGCGCCAGCCACCGGTCGCCGGCAGGATGCAGCCCGTTGAAAAAGGCGCGCGGCTGGCTGCCAAAGGCGATGAGATTAAAACGATCCGTCGGTTGCAGCCGGTCGAAAATCGCCAGCAACGCTTGGCGGACTTGGGCGATGGAATCCCCGGCCATCGAACCGGAACAGTCGGCGATCAACACGCAGTCCCGGCCGCCGGCGTCGGCATGGCCCGACAATTCCGGCTGAAAGCTGGCCAGGGCAATCCAGCCGTCCCGGTCGGGCGCGCACAGCCCCAGCGCGGCTCGCGCCTCGGCAGTGCCCCGGATGTTGAGGATGAAATCCCGGTCCATCAGACCCTGGTCGCCGGCCAGGCGTACCCGCAAAACCTCTACCCCGACCTCGACGCTGATAGGGTGGGAAGGCGACTCCACCATGGCCTGACGCAGCGATCCGCCCAGTTGCAGTTCCAGACTGAAGCGGTTCTCGGCGTCCAGATCCACCTGCGGAACCTGATGCGGTTGCAGGCCGGCCCGGCCAGGATCGCCGTAGCGGGGGGCGATGGTAGTGGGGATTTGCAGGCGCAGCATATCGCCGTTCCAGACCGATAGCAGCGCATAGCGATAGCGCAGTTTGGCGGTTTGCCCCGGCAGCAGGTTGCCGACGCTGACGGTGTACAGGCCCCGCCCGGCTTCCTGAAGCAGGATCGCGCTGTCGCCGCCGCTGATCGCGTCCTCGTAGGCGTTCTCGGCCTGGCGCCTGGGCAACACCCGACCGTGTAGCACTCGGTCGTCAATCTGGATGTCCACGCCCAACAGCACCGCCTCGACCGGCACCGGAAAGGTGAACACCGCTTCGATGTTGACCGCTTCGGCGTTCTGGTAGGTCTGGGCGATGGCGATTTCGCCCACCAAACCCTGCAATCGGCCGCTGATCGCGGTGGCCTGCAGGACGCAACCCGGCTGTTTGACCCGTTCGTTCATCGTTCCCCCTTTGCGGCGCGATGGCGCCCGCTTCCCGTGGTGATGGGGGAAATTTTAGCACACTCTTTTAAGACATCAAGACTGTTTAAAAAAGGCCACTTGTTTCACAGGAGGCGCGGAGGGCGAGGGGAATCGGCAAGCTTGCCGATCCCGCCTGCGTCCTCGCGCCGGCGTATAACCGGGGCAGTCATGCCGCGAGGGTCAAGCCGATGCCGCAGCGCGATCTCTATCTGGCCGCCTACGATGTGACCGACCCCGATCGGTTGCAGGCGGCGCTGCATGTGCTGAAGGGCTACGCCTGCGGCGGCCAGAAGTCGGTGTTCGAGTGCTTTTTGACCAGGCGCGAGCGGTTGGCGCTGCTGGACGAGGTGCGCGGGGTGCTCGACACGCGCGAGGATCGTTTTCTGTTGTTGCCGCTGCCGGATGATCGGGGCATTCGCGGGCTGGGCATCGCGGTTCGGCCCAGCGATCCGGAGTTCTATTACGTGGGGTGATGCCGGGGGAAAACTCGAACCACCCCCGGCATTCGCGCCACCCCTCCTCGATCGAAGGAGGGGAATGCTGCCAGGAGATCAGGATATGGGTACGCTGTATCTGGACCGCCGCAACTTGAATCTGCGGCTGGATGGCAAGCGGTTGGTGATCGAGGAGCCGGACGCCCGGCCGCGTGGGGTGCCGCTGGCGCTGCTGGAGCGGGTGGTGCTGCGGGGACTGGTGCAATTCGACAGCGGCGTGCTGGGCGCACTGGCGGAACAGGGTGCATCCATGGTGTGCCTGAGCGCGCGGCACAGCCGGCGGACGGCGATTCTGCTCGGTCCCGGTCACGGCGACGCTCGCCGCCGGCTGGCGCAGTATCAACTGGCGCTGGACCCGGCGGCCCGGTTGCCGCTGGCCCGCGCGCTGATCGCCGGCAAGCTGCGGGCGCAAATCCGCTTGCTCGACGCCGCCCTGGCTCGGCGGTCCGATGTCCGCAAGCCGTTGCACGACGCGCTGGAAACCCTGCGCCGGCTGTTGCCGGACGTGGCCGGGGCGACCGATCGGGATGCGCTGCTCGGGCTGGAAGGCGCGGGGGCGGCGGCGCATTACGCGGCGCTGGCCGCGCTGTTCCCGCCGGCGCTGAACTTCACCGGGCGCAACCGCCGGCCACCGCGCGATCCGGTCAACGCCTGCCTGTCGCTGGGCTACACCCTGCTGCATTTCGAGGCGGTGCGGGCGGCGCACGGCGCGGGGCTGGACCCGCTGCTCGGCTTTTATCACGAACCCGCGTATGGCCGCGAGTCGCTGGCTTGCGATCTGATCGAGCCGTTGCGGCCCCGGCTGGACGGTTGGGTGTGGAGTCTATTCCACGAGCGGCAGTTGCAGGTGGCGGATTTCCAGTTCGACAAGGGAGCCTGCTTGCTGGACAAGGCGGGCCGGCAGATGTTTTACGCCGGTTACGAGTTCTGGGTTCCGCCGCTGCGCCGCTATCTGCGGCGGGAGAGTTATCGGCTGGCAAACTGGCTGAACGGGCGGGCGCCGGCATTGCCGGAGGGCGGGAACGATGAGGGCTGAGTACCACGGTCTGCTGGACGAGCACGCGGAAGGTTTGCGCAAGCCGTTGTACTTGCAGGGGCAGAACGGTTTGGCGGTGGAACTGGACGGGCCGGCGCTACGGATCCGGCAGCCGGCACGGGCGGCGGTGTTTTATCCGCTGGCGCGGCTGGCGCGGGTGCTGAGCAAGGGCGGGGTGCGCTGGACCTGCGAGGCATTGCTGGCCTGCGCCGAGGCCGGCGTTCCGGTGGCATTCCTGGATGGGGACGGCGGCGTGCGGGGTTATCTGTTCGGCCCGTCGCCCGGCGACGATGGGCTGTATCGGCGATTGCGCGCCTGCCTGAGCCGAGCCGATGGCCCGAGCCGGTACGCGGACTGGCGGCGGATGATGGCCGATCATGCCCGGCGCGCACTGGAGCGGCAATTGCGGGAGGCGGGCGCTGGCTCGGATCCGGTGCTGGCGTGGCGGGGTTTGACGCCGGTCGGGTGGCGGGTGGCTGTCGGGGCGCGGGATGAGGCGGTCTTCCGGCGCTTGCGCGGGGTGCTGGCGGGGATGAGCGCGCAATTGCTGGTCGAGGCGGGCTTGAGCGCGGCGCGGCTGGCGGATTTGGAGCCGTTGGATCTGGCGAGCGACCTGGCGGAGTTGCTGGGTTGGGCGCTGGCGGGGCCGGTGTTGACCGCGTCGCGGCCCCAGGGCGAGCCGGCGCCGGATTGGAACGACGACCGGGAATTGACGGCGCTGGTCGAGGCGCGGCGGGATGAGGTGTTCCGGTTCGGGCGGCTGTTGCTGGGCCGCTTGCAACAGGGGTTGGAGGTTTGAGTCATGGCGAGGCAGCGGCGGCTTTATCTGATTTGCTACGACATCGCCGAGGACCCGAAGCGGTTGAGCCGGGTGGCGCGGTATTTGGGGAAGTTCGCCTGGCGGGTGCAGTACTCGGTGTTCGTGGGCAGCTTTTTCGAGCATTCGCTGGAGGGGGTGCTGCGCGGTCTGGAGGCGATCATCGACCCGCGCAAGGACGACGTGCGCTGCTATCCGTTGCCGGAGCGGGCGGAGGTGGTGTTGATGGGGCCGCAGATATTTCCCGACGATATTTTGCTGATCCGCGACGGTCATAACGTGTTGCGGCTGGGCGCGGATGCGCCGCGTCCGATCCAGCAGGGGGATTTGTTTGTGACTTAGCGGCGGTATTGCTGGCGCGAGAGGGCAGGGAACGGCGGCTTTTCGTCACGTGGCGCCTGGGTCTTGCCGTGTGGTGAACGGCATGAAATGATTGAAAAAATTCATCATGTTGGAGGGTGTCATGGCTGAGTTGGCGCGTAAACTTTTTGTTTCATCCGCCGAGTATCTGGAAGGCGAGAAGGTGGCCAGGGTCCGCCACGAGTATGTCGATGGCGATGTGTATGCGATGGTGGGTGGAACCAAGGCGCATAACCTGATCTCGCTCAATCTGGCCCGTATTCTCCATGGGCATCTTAGAAAGACGCCCTGCCGGGTGTTTAGCAGCGATGTCAAGGTGCACGTGGCTTGGGACTGGCGCGAGCGTTTTTACTACCCGGATGTCGTGGTCGGCTGTGAGGCTGGCGATACTGATCCGTATGTGGTCGAGCAGCCGAAACTGGTCGTCGAGGTGTTGTCGGATTCCACCGAACGCGATGATCGGTCGGACAAGTTTTATGCGTACCGCCGTCTGACAAGTTTGGAGGAGTATGTGCTGGTGGCGCAGGATGTGCGGCGGGTCGAGGTGTATCGGCGCGAGACGGGTTGGGATTTGGAGGTTTATGAAACCGAGGGGGATTTTAATCTGCGCAGCGTTGGATTGGATTTAACCCTCGCGGAGGTTTACGAGGGAGTGTTGCAAGCCCCCTGAAAATCTGTCTTGAAACGGTTGCGACAAGCTTGCCGCCGCCGCCATTCTCTTCGACGCATGGCATCCTCACCGCTATCGGCATTGACGCCGCGAGGAATTTTCCATGCTCTCCTATGATGACAACAGTCTGTACGATGAGAGCGGGTATCATCCCGCCAACATCGGCGATCCAGACTTGCTGGATTGGGGCGATGCTTTCGACGATCTCGATGCCGCCGACTGGGAAGACTACCGGGGTGGCTCGGACGACGATGTGCTGGAGGCGTTCTAGGTTCGACCGCTGGATGATGGCGGCGATTGACTCGCCCGACGACCCTGAGACCTCGCGCGATGACCCGACAGGCTGAAATCATCCGCTGGCTGGTGACCTCCCACCTCGCCATTCCCCTGCGGCACGGGCGCGGCTTTTTCGTGTTGCGCGGGCCACGGGTCCGCCTGGCCGATGGAACGTTGCTGGATGCGCTGGATTGGCTGCAAGCCGAGGGGTTCGGGGCGGGTCTGATGCTGGATGGTTATCACGTGGCTTATACTCCACCCGGCGGCGAGTATGCCGAAAAACTCA
The DNA here is from genome assembly GCA_018262135.1 of Pseudomonadota bacterium. Classification (GTDB taxonomy): domain Bacteria; phylum Pseudomonadota; class Gammaproteobacteria; order Competibacterales; family Competibacteraceae; genus Contendibacter. Next base: position 6,129 of record JAGTSD010000102.1, read on the forward strand.
CTTTCTTCGAGATGCAGACGGTGTATGACGCGCCGTTTTCCAAACTCCGGCCCAATCACGCGGCGGCGCTGTTGGCCGCGCTGCGCGGCGATTCGCCACACTGAAATTTTCCTGTCGCCACGCGATGCTTTTGCTAAATTTAGCGATGTTGAGGTAGGTCTCGTCGCTATTTTTCATGAAAACAACACTGTTGCGCCATGGCAAAAAAGATAACTTTTCAAACAACGAAAATCCTGGTAACTACCATTGCAAGGAATTGTTTTGAAAAGTTTTTTGGCGACGAGGGCTTTGAAATCTTGCCCTGATGAAGAAGGGATTAAGACACATTCCATAATGGGAAGAACGAGCGCGTCACCTTTGAAATCTTGCCCTGATAAAGAAGGGATTAAGACTCAGGTTCT
>JAGTSD010000452.1 GCA_018262135.1 Pseudomonadota bacterium
CAGCGAGAAGATCACTTCGATCAGCAACGAACCGGTAAACAGCATCCCGACCAGCGTGGCCGGAAAGCCGGCGATGACCAGCAGCATGGCGTTGCGGAATACGTGCCCGTACAACACCCGTCCCTCGCTCAGCCCCTTGGCGCGGGCGGTGACCACGTACTGCTTGTTGATCTCGTCCAGGAAGGAATTCTTGGTCAGCATGGTCAGCGAGGCGAAACCGCCGATCACCATGGCCGTCACCGGCAGGGTCAGGTGCCAGAAGTAATCCAGAATCCGCGCCGGCCAGCTCAAATCCGCCCAGTTGTCCGACACCAGCCCCCGCAGCGGAAACCAGTCCAGATAGCGTCCGCCGGCGAACACGATGATCAGCAGAATGGCGAACAGGAACGCCGGGATGGCGTAGCCGACGATCACCGCCGCGCTGCTCAGCACGTCGAAGCGCGAGCCGTCGCGCACCGCCTTGACGATGCCCAGCGGAATCGAAATCACGTAAATCAGCAGCGTGCTCCACACCCCCAGCGAGATCGAGACCGGCAGCTTGTCCAGCACCAGGTCCAGTACCGCCCGGTCGCGGAAATAGCTCTTGCCCAGATCGAAGCTCAGGTAGTCGCGGACCATCCGCCCAAAGCGCACATAGGCCGGCTGATCGAAGCCAAACTTGAGTTCGGCGATGAAGGTCGGATCGAGGCCCTGCGCGCCGCGATAAGCGCCAGAACTACCGGCGGCTGAGGGTGGCGCGCTGCCCCGTCCGGCCTCCACCCCCTCGCCGCCGCCGACCCGAGCGGTGGCGGAAACGGCGGTATTTTTGAGTTGCGCCAATATCTGTTCCACCGGCCCGCCGGGCGCGATCTGGACGATGGCGAAGTTGATGGCGATGATGCCCAGCAGGGTCAACGGAATCAGCGCCAGGCGGCGAACGATGTAGGCGAACATGAGAGAAACAGGGAGTTGGATGGTTTCACAAGGTTATCATGAAGAACCCAGGCTTGAAGCCGTCCCGATCCTCAGAGCCTATACCAAAACGCCCCTCATCCTTTGGGAGAGGGGCGGGGGGTAAGGGTTTATTTTCAATCGGTTAGCTCCATCACCCTCTCCCTCAACACGACAAATTGTGATTGCTAATCGGTTATGACAGGAAAATTTACAGCAGGAAATCAATCGGGAACCGGTATTACTCGCCGAGTGACCTCACTTGTAGGGCCAATGATCGCCGATTTCGGCGACCGGCAGGGTGCTGACGCCTGCGGCCAGCGGATACACCCGGTCGCCGGGATACACCACCCAAAGATGGGCCAATTCCAAATCCGCCATGGCGCTGGCCATGGACCGCGTCAGGCGGGGAGCGTCGGCGTACTTGACCTCGACCGCCCAATTCCTGCCGTGCTCTTGCCAGAACAAATCCACCTCGGCCTGGTTATGCGTCGCCCAGAAGGCCAATTCCTCGTTGCGTTTGCCGATAGCCCGAGCCGCAACTTCGAGCGCGAACCCTTCCCACGAGGCCCCCAGCTTGTTGTGCGCGGCCAGGTCGCGTGGCGCGCGGATCGCCAAGAGCGCGTGCAGGATCCCGGAATCGCGAACATAGAGCTTGGGGCGCTTGACCAGCCGCTTGCTGATGTTGACACGCCATGGCTGGAGCAACCGCACCATGAAAGTGCCTTCGAGAATATCGAGATAGCGCCTGACGGTCGCATCGGAGATGCCGAAAGCCCGCGCCAGCTCCGCGTAATTCAACACCTGCCCGTGATAGTGGCACAGCATGGTCCAGAAGCGCCGCAGCGTGGCGGCCGGGATGGTGATGCCGAGCTGAGGGATATCGCGTTCGAGAAAAGTCGCGATGTACTGCTCGCGCCAGCGCTGGCTTGCGGTCTCCGTGGCGGCGGTATAGGCCGGGGGCAGTCCCCCGCGCAGCCATAAATCCCGCCAATGCTCCCTGCCGACGTCGCCCAGGCGCAGGCCACCCAGTTCGTGGTAGGCCACGCGACCCGCCAGAGACTCGGAGGACTGGCGGAGCAAATCCCGCGACGCGCTCCCGAGAATCAGGTAGCGTTGCTCCAGGTGGGTGTCCACGAGATAACGCAGCAGCGGAAACAGGTCTGGTTGGCGCTGGATCTCGTCGATGACGATCAACCCGGACAGCGCCTCCAGCGCCAGTTGCGGCTCCGCCAGCAGGGCGGCGTCACGGGGATTCTCCAAGTCGAAGACGTGATCCGCGGAAAACTCGCGGGCCAGAGTGGTTTTGCCGGACTGGCGCGGCCCCAGAATGGCCGTCACGGGAAAGGTGGCCATGAGGTCGGCGATCGCGGCTCGGTCGGTCGGTCGGTCGATCATGCCCATGAAGGGTAGCTGTTTATCCATGAAATATCAAAGTCGAGCAATGATTTTTCATGGATATCCATGGTCCGCCCCGACCAACTCAGGTCCGCCCAGTCGTCCGACACCCGCTCCCGTAATGTCATGTCAATTTCAAGGGAGCCGGTTGGCTAACCACCACCGTACCCAAGAATCCCGCGCAGGTTTCGTCACCGATCCGAGCGGCGCCTAGCGAACCTCCACCACCGTCTCCAAATCGCCCGCCGCGACCGCGTTCAGGTAGGCGAGAATCAGATCCCGGGTGAGGTAGCGGCCGAACTGCTTTTCGTCCTGCTCGCGGACGATGGGGAATTGGGCCAGGATGTAATCGGCGTCATTTCGATCCAGGCCGTAGAGATGGAAGAACAAGGCATCCAGTCGCGCCAGACGGTGCCGGCGGTCGTCTTCGTCCCAGACGAACGGCTCGCCCTCATAGCCCATGTCGGCGGCGAAGGGTCGCAGGTCCACGGCGGTGTAGGTGAGACGCAGAACTTGCGCGCGGATGAAGTCGGC
>JAGTSD010000103.1 GCA_018262135.1 Pseudomonadota bacterium
CTATAGAACATCTTGCCTACATTCGCCGCAAAAAACCACAGGGGCGCGCTCGTTGATCCGAACGCGACCACTATACTTGAACTGTTGTCCAGCTAATCCACAAGGGAGTTTTCGCCATGCCCGCCATCCAGCCTTGCTCCCGTCGGCTGTTCGTCGCATTCTGGCTGCTCGCCGGCTTGGTGTGGCTGAGCGGCTGCGCGACGCCCCCAGCATCCTCGCGCGACCCGCACGCCACCACCCGCCAACGCATTCTCGGCGTCGCCGAGCAGATGGTCGGAACCCCCTATGTCCTGGGTGGCGAATCGCCGAGCGGGGTGGATTGCAGCGGCCTGGTGCAGTACGCCTACCAGCAGGCGGGCATCCGGGTGCCGCGCACCACCGCAGCACAATTCCAGGCCGGGCGATCCCAGCGCCAGGTGTTACCCGGTGATTTGCTGTTTTTCCGCACCGATGGCAGCGGCCGGGTGTCCCATGTCGGGATTTACGCCGGCCGAGGGCAGATGATCCATGCATCCTCGGGCAGCGGGCGAGTGCGCAAGGTCAGCCTGCGCCAGCCGTACTGGCGGCAGCGCATGGCCGGCGGCGCGACTTTCCTGGGCGTGGGAACGCAGCCGGTCACCCGGCGCTGGCCCATGGATAACGGTCCGAACAGCTAAACCCTTTCGGCGGATGTGTTCATCCGATCGCTCGCGCCGAACGCCGCAAGCTGTTCGCCAGCGTCGAAGACCGCCAGGGCGCCGGGTTCCATCACCGTCCATGATTCGTTATCGGTCAGCGGTCGGGTCGCCACCACGGTCACGATGTCGGCGGGGGTAGTTTCCCGCTGAAAGTCCACCGTCATGTCAGCGTCCATCAGCCGCGCCTCGCCAAACGGCGCCCGCCGGGTCAGCCACGACAGTTGGGTGCCGCAATGGGCGTAGAGATGCCGGGAATCGCTGAGCAGGAAATTGAAGACGCCGCGTGGATTCAGCTCCCGGGCCAGGGTGTGAAGATGCCGCCACAGGGCTTCGGGCCGGCGTGGCGGTTCGGGGAAGCGGGCGCGGACGCGATCCAGCAACCAGCAAAAAGCGTGCTCGCTGTCGGTGCTGCCGATGGGCCGATAGAAAGCGAGCGGTAGTCGTTTCACCCCACGCAATTGGCCGTTATGGGCGAACACCCAATGCCGCCCCCACAACTCGCGGGTGAAGGGATGGGTATTCTCCAGGCAGACCCGGCCTCGATTGGCGCGGCGGATGTGGCTGATCACGATCAGGCTTTTGATGGGATAACGCTGCACCAGCCGGGCGATTTCCGATTCAGCGCTGGGATTGGGATCGTGAAAGGTCCGGCAACCACGCCCTTCGTAAAAGGCGATGCCCCAGCCGTCGCGGTGCGGGCCGGTTTTGCCGCCGCGCTGCATCAGCCCGGTGAAGCTGAAGCAGATGTCAGTCGGTATATTGGCGCTCATCCCGAGCAGTTCGCACATCATCGAACCCTGGTTAGCCCCAGCGCGGTCCCAGCCCCGACGACCCAGCCGGTGTAGCGATACCCCGCGCCCGGCGGACGTGATCCAGAAACGGATTGGTTTGCAGTTCCTGCTCCAGTGTAGTCACCGGACCGTGGCCGCTGCACACCAGCAAATGGCCGGGCAACTCCAGCAGGCGGCTGAGGCTGGCCTGCATCAATTCCGGGTCGCTCATGGGAAAGTCGGTGCGGCCGATGCTGCCGGCGAACAGAGTGTCGCCGACGAAGATGTAGGTATCATCGTAATAGCAGCCCTGACCCGGCGAGTGGCCCGGCGTGGACAGAAACCTGAAGCGCAGTTCGCCGACCTCAATGGTATCGCCATCGTGTACTTCTTGATCAATCCGCCCGCCCGGCCGGTCGAAATCGGCCATGCCGAACAGCAGCGAGCCTTGCTGCGGCAGCGCGTCGAACATCGGCCGCTCCAGCGCCGGCAGATAGGTCAGCGCCTCGGGGAATTCCCGCTGCACGTCCGCCAGTCCACCGGCGTGATCGAAATGGGCATGGGTCAGCAGAATCGCCCGCACGTCCGGGCGCGGTTTCAGGTTCGCCAATGCGTTGGCCAGTTGTGGACCATCGCCGGTGTCCACCACGGCGCACTGGCCAGTGGCGGGATCTTCGAGCAAATAGGCGTTGACCTGGAACGCGCCCAGGGTCAGACAGCGGACATTCATGACAGACTCTCGATGATATGGTTTTCCAGCCGGTGGACCCGTCGTTCCGACGCCGCCCAGCCGCAGACGCTCGCACCGGCTCGCCGGGTGGAGTTCGGATCGCCGGTGCGCAGGGGATGCCAGTCCGGTAGCGGCTGGCCCTCCGCCCGCAACCGGTAAGCGCAGGTGCGCGGCAACCAGCGGACCCGCCGCACCTCGGAGGGGGTCAGCGACACGCAGTCCGGAACCCAGCGGAAACGGTCGGCGTAGTGCCTGCAACGGCCCGTGGCGAGATCCAATAATCGGCAGGCGACGTTGGTGTGGAACAACTCACCCGTATCCTCGTCCTCCAGCTTGTGCAGGCAGCACTTGCCACAGCCGTCACACAGCGCTTCCCACTCGGCCTGGGTGAGTTGGGCGAGGGTTTTGGTTTCCCAAAACCAGGTTTCGGCGTTCATGCGAGAAGACGGGAAGGGGTAAACAGGGACGCCGCCAAGGGCATCCCCGATGCTGGGCTCAGGTGGTGATGTACTCCCGCAGGGCCTGGGCTTCCTGAGCAGTTTCCTCCAGCTTGGCCTTGACCAGGTCACCAATGGAAACCACGCCGATCATCTTGCCATCCTCGTCCACCACCGGCATGTGGCGGAAGCGCTTTACGGTCATGATGACGAGGATTTCGCTGACCTTGTCGCCCGGCTTGCCGGTGGTCATGGCGCAGGTCATGCAGGGGCGAATAGACATCTTGACAAAATCGGTCCGCCCCTCGGCACACAGGTTCAGCACGTCGCGTTCGGTGAAGATGCCCGCTGGCGAACCGTCCGCGTTCGGGATCATCACGGAACCCACCTTGTGACCGGTCATAGCGCGGATGGCGTCGGCGACAGTGGCGCTGGCCGGCACGGTGATAGGCTGGCCGCCTTTTTTCTGCAGGATTTCCTTCAACAGCATCATGTTCGGGCATCTCCCTGGAGTTGGTTACAAACAGGCGAATTAGGCAATCCGCCAATAATTTAGCAAATTTATTGGTTTTAGCCAGCAACGCAAACCAATGGGCGGCCGCGCGCTTCCCGGAGGGGCAACGCCACCGGCGCCCAAGTCATGGATCAATGGCCCAGCGCCAGCAGCAAGCCATTCAATCGTTTCACAAAACTGGCCGGGTCTTCCAGTTGCCCACCCTCGGCCAGTACCGCCTGCTCGAACAGCAGATGGGTCCAGTCGCTGAACCGGCTGGCGTCCGGCTCGTCCTTCAGGCGCGCGATCAGCGAATGGGTGGGATTCAGTTCCAGATAGGGCTTGCTCATCGGCACGCTCTGCCCAGCCTCGCGCAGCAACCGTTCCAGATGGGCGCTGAGCGCGTATTCATCCACCACCAGGCAGGCTGGCGAATCGGTCAGCCGCGAGGAAATCCGCACTTCCTGGACCTTATCGCCCAGCACCTCCTTGACCCGCGTCAACAAATCCTTGAACTGATCCTCGGCCTGCTTTTGTTCCTGCTTTTCCTCCTCCGAGGCGATCTTGTCCAGATCCAGCGCGCCCTTGGCCACCGACTGGAATTGCTTGCCCTCGAACTCGGTCAGGTGCGACATCAGCCACTCGTCCACCCGGTCGGTCAGCAACAGCACTTCCAGGCCCTTCTTGCGGAAGATTTCCAGATGCGGGCTGTTTTTGGCGGCGGCAAAGCTGTCGGCGACGATGTAGTAAATCTTGTCCTGGCCTTCCTTCATCCGGGCGATATAGTCGGCCAGGGAAACGGTCTGCTCGGCGCTGTCGGCATGGGTCGAGGCGAAGCGCAGCAGCTTGGCGATCTGCTCGCGGTTACCGTAATCCTCCGCCGGACCTTCCTTCAGCGCCCGGCCGAACTCCTTCCAGAATTTGCCGTACTTTTCGGTATCGTTCGCGGCCAGCTCCTCCAGCAGACCGAGCACCTTTTTGACCGAACCGGCGCGGATGCCATCCACCACCTTGCTACTTTGCAGGATTTCGCGGGAGATATTCAGCGGCAAATCGTTGGAATCGATCACGCCGCGCACGAAGCGCAGGTAGCGCGGCATCAGGTGCTCGGCGTCGTCCATGATGAATACCCGCTGCACGTACAGCTTCACACCATGGCGCTGTTCGCGATCCCACAGGTCGAAGGGCGCGCGGGCCGGGATGAACAGCAGCGAGGTGTATTCCAGTTTGCCCTCAACCCGGTTATGGGTCCAGGCCAGCGGGTCCTCGAAATCGTGACCGACGTGCTTGTAAAACTCCTTGTATTCCTCTTCCTTGATGTCCTGCTTGGGCCGCGCCCACAGCGCCGCCGCCTGATTGATCCGCTCGTCCTCGATTTTCGGCGGCGCGTCCTTGTCCTCGCTGAACTTCTGCACCGGCATGATCACCGGCAGGGTGATGTGATCGGAATACTTGGTGATGATCGAGCGCAACTGCCACTCGTTCAGCAAGTCCACATCCTCCTCACGCAGGTGCAGGGTGACCTCGGTGCCGCGCGTGGGCTTATCCACCGTTTCCAGCGTGTACTCGCCCTCACCGCTGGATTCCCAGCGCACGCCATGCTCCGCTCCCATGCCGGCGCGGCGGGTCAGCAGCGTCACCTTGTCGGCGACGATGAAGCTGGAATAGAAGCCAACGCCGAACTGACCGATCAGGTTCGCGTCCCTGGCCTGATCGCCGGTCAGCTTCTGCATGAACTGGCGGGTACCGGAACGGGCAATCGTGCCGATATTGTCAATGACCTCCTGCCGGTCCATGCCGATGCCGTTGTCGGCGACAGTGATAGTGCGGGCATCCTTGTCGAAGCTGACCCGGATTTTCAGATCCGGATCGTTTTCGTACAGGGCGCTGTCGGTCAGGGCTTCAAAGCGCAGCTTGTCGCAGGCGTCGGAAGCGTTGGAAATCAGTTCACGGAGGAAGACTTCCTTGTGGGAATACAGGGAATGAGCGACCAGGCGCAGCAGTTGCTGCACCTCGGTCTGAAAACCAAGGGTTTCCTTGTGCGCTTCGACAGTCATGGGTGACGGGCTCCTGGATGGGGTTCACGGGTTGAAGCCCAATATGCGGACACGCGGCGAGATTTCAAGGTGCCACCCCCTTCACCCCCATCCCCTTGTATGTTTGAAGTTTGGTAGAGTTTCGGTGGACGTGGTAGCGCGATACCCCTCTGGGAAGCCAAGAGCCCGTGGGAGAGCCTGAAGCGCCACGTTTGGCCGATAGGTTGGGTGGACCGGAAGCCCGGACAGTTGCCGGGGCCAGAACCCGCATCGTGCAAGGTCGGGATAAGGAACACATCATGATGAAGAACTCTGTCGCTGCGGCGGTCCACGCCGCGCTCAACGCCGAACGCCCGGTGATCTTGGATAATCCTCCAGCCGCATTGGCGGAGGAACCCCGCCCCCGCCAGGAGCCGACCACCGAGGCGGTCCCGCTCCCTGCCGAGTGCTGGGTCGGGATCGACGTGGCCAAGGCCCATCTGGATGGGGCGACGTGGCCAGAGATCGAACGGCTGCGCGTCGCCCGCGACGACGCGGGGTTGGTGGCCTTGACCGCGTGGCTGCGCGCCCGCGCCCCGCGGCTGATCGTGTTGGAAGCGACTGGCGGTTTGGAGGTGCCGGTGGTGACGGCGCTGGTGGAGGCCGGGTTGCCGGTGGCGGTGATCAACCCGCGCCAGGCCCGGGATTTTGCCAAGGCCACCGGGCGGTTGGCCAAGACCGACGCGCTCGATGCCGCGGTGCTGGCCCACTTCGGCCACGCGATCGGCCCCGAACCGCGCCCGTGGAAGGACGCCGAAGCGCAGGCCCTGACCGCCGTGATCCAGCGCCGCCGGCAGGTGGTGGAAATGCTCACCGCCGAGAAGAACCGCCTGGCCAGTGCCCATCCCCACGTCAAACCCGATCTCGAAGCGACCATTGCCTGGCTGGAACAACGCCTGAAGGATCACGACCGCGACCTCCAGCAACGGCTGCGGGCCAGTCCGGTCTGGCGCGAACGGGACGACCTCCTGCGCGGCGTGCCGGGCATCGGCCCGGTGACGGCGGCGACCCTCCTGGCCGCCTTGCCCGAATTGGGTACCCTGGACCGGCGCCAAATCAGCGCGCTCGTCGGCGTCTGCCCGTTCAACCGCGATTCCGGCCGGAGCCGGGGCCGCCGGATGATCTTCGGCGGCCGGGCCGGGGTTCGAGCGGTGCTGTACATGGCCACGGTTACGGCCAGCCGCTGTAACCCGGTCATCAAAGCATTTTACCAGCGCTTGCGGCAAGCCGGCAAACCGGCCAAGGTCGCCCTGACCGCCTGCATGCGCAAATTGTTGACGATCTTGAACGC
>JAGTSD010000104.1 GCA_018262135.1 Pseudomonadota bacterium
CCCCGCGGTTCCCGCCGCCCCCGCCGCCTCTTTGGTAAGGCCGGTTTTAAGCGCAATGGGTATCTTTTGCCAGCCTGTCCATATCCCCCCGTCGCCTCAAGATCCTTCAGGCGAAGCTGTTCCCTCTTTCCCAGCACCGTCCCCGAGCGGGTCATGGCTTGGTCAAGGCGATCCGCTCGGTCGGCATCGGTCCAGGACAGCAACACGCCCTCGCCCCCCATCGCCTGGGCGTGGGTCCAGTCGAAAATGCGGCGGTTGTAGGCATTGTGCCGTTCCAGTTGCCATGAAAGTATAGGCGGATGAAGGCCAAACCAACCCTTCGTCGCCTACGCGACGATTTTTTCACCGCGGTCGATGCGAACTCAGGCCATCTTGGGCAGATAGCCGAATTTCCGCAACTGCTTGATCCAGCGTGGTGCGTGGCGTTGCACCGCGAGGGCTTCGTCATCGACCGTGGAATCTTGGTAGGGCACCTGGCGCGATAGCAGCACGAACACCGTCTTATCGGTGCGTTTTCCTTTCGAGTGGCCGCGGCGGGCCTTGGGATGGCGAGCGGCTTCCCCTTCAAAATAGGTGTTGGTCAGCCCATAGACGCCAGCGGGCAGTGGGAGGAGCAACAACTGAATGCCGTGTTGTTCCAGCAGTTGCGTCAGATTGGGAATGGGGTCCAGCCCGAGATTCCATTGCGCTTGGACCTGTTCGGCCAGCACCTCACACTCCGCTAAGTCGGGGGGCGCGGGTTGGAGATTCTGGCCGTGCAACGAGAGTAGACGACTCCCTTTGCAGTCGAGGGCGAGCCGGGACTCTCGCGCCAAGCGGTAACCGCTCTGGATTCTATGAAAAAGGACAAGATTGCTCACTCCCCAAAGGGGTCTGGCTTACCAGCTTGTCTATCCAGTTAAGCAATAATAGCATAAAAGTGAAGCATTTAAGTTGGCGGGATTGTGTAATAATGTACCGCGCGGGCTTCTGGAGTGCAATGGAAGACAACAGTTGGAATTATCGCGGCGGATTGATACCCATCCACGAAATTGCAATCCTATTTCCGGAACCAAAGGATGGGAATGATTATTCAGGCATCGCGGTGGGCTAAAAGGCTGAAAAGCCAAGTCAATAAGATCACATGAGGATCAGACACACTGCAACCCTGCACCACGAATTACCGGTACAGCTTCGCGTAGGGCACGCCATCCTGGCTCCGGTCGAAGTGGGGTAGACGACCAGCATAAACGCAACCGGCAGCGCGGGGAGTCGGGCTCCTGGGCGATCTGCCTCGTACATTCCACAGCCAAGGCCGGATAAGCTTCGGTAATAATGAATTGCTAACCCATGACCAAGCCGCCGCGTACGCTGGCGCTGTTCAATTACGACTGGGATCGTCTGGGCTTCGGGCGCTGGGCCAACGAATTTCCGGTCGTCAGCGCCGGCTTTGACCTTTTTCGGTTTCCCAGCAACCTGCGTCTGATCGGCTTCGATGTGCAGCACTTTGTGGCGGGTCTGGCGGCCAGGGCCAAACGTAACGGCTGGCAGGCGGTGACTTCCAACCACGAACAGTTCGGCGCGCTGGCGGCGGCCCTGCTCGCCGAGCGCCTGGGTTGGCCGGGGACGCCGGTGGCGGCGGTGCTGGCCTGCCAGCACAAGCTTTATGCACGGCAGGTGCTCCAGCAGGTCGCGCCGGAAGCGAATATTCCCTTCGCCCCGCTGGCGTCGCGCTACGGCGAGCCGCCGCCGGAGGACATCGCCTATCCGGTGTTTGTCAAGCCGGTCAAAGCCGCCTTCTCGGTGCTGGCCCGCACGGTGCGTGATCGGGACGAACTGGCGGCGCTGATCCGGTTCGGTCCTTGGGAACGGTGGGTGATCCACCGCTTGGTCGAGCCCTTCGAGCGCATCGTCCGCGCGCGCCTGCCCGAGGCCGGCAGCGCTCACCGCATGTTGCTGGAGCAGCCGGTCACGGCGTTGCAATACAACCTGGACGGCTACGTGTTCGCCAGCGAGCTGCGGCCGCTGGGGATCGTCGAATCGGTCATGTATCCCGGCACGCAAGCCTTTATGCGCTTTGTGTATCCCTGCGCGTTGCCAGCCGCCGGACAGGCGCGGGCGCTGGAGGTCGCGCAGCGCTTTCTTCAGGCCGTTGGTTTCACCCACGGTCTGTTCAACATGGAGTTATTTTACGACGCCGCGCAAGATCGCCTGACCGTCATTGAATTCAACCCGCGCATGGCCGCGCAGTTTTCCGATCTGTATCTGCGGGTCGATGGCCTTGATTTGCATCGCGTGGCGCTGGAACTGGCTCATGGCCGCGACCCCGCCCTGCTGCCTCGCGCGGCACCGACCGCCGGCGTGGCCGCGAGTTTCGTCTATCGCAGTTTCGACCCGGCGGCGCGACCGCCGCTGCCCACCGCCGCTCGACAGCGCGCGCTGGCGCAGCAGTTTCCCGAGGCGATGCTGTTCAGCTTCCCCAAAACGCCCGGCCAGATCGGGCGCGACTTCAAGTGGCTGGGCAGCTACCGCTATGGCATCCTGCATCTGGGCGGCCGCGATGCGCTCGATCTGCGCGCCCGGTGCGAGGCCGCCAGCCGACTGCTGGGCTGGCCACCCCCCTACGCCCGACCCGACCCGACGGGGGCCGAGGTGGGGTCTACCCTGACACCCGCTTTTTTCCTGGAGAGTCCATGAAAACGCCGCGCCTCATCCAGATCGCGCATGACGATCCGGCGGCGATTCGCGCCGAGTTGATTGCGGGTCTGACCGCGCCGACGGCGACGATAGCGCCCAAGTACCTGTACGATGCGCTGGGTTCGCGGCTGTTCGCCGCGATCACCGAACTGCCCGAATATTATCTGACGCGCACCGAAGCCGCGATCTTCGCGGCGGAAACGGGCCGCATGGCGGAGGCGCTGGGTCCGGTGGCGACCCTGGTGGACCTTGGGGCGGGCAATTGCGAAAAGGCCGCCCGCCTGTTTGCCGCTTTTCAGGTGCGGCGCTACGTGGCGGTGGATATCTCGGTCGGCTTCCTGCGCGAGTCGCTGGAACTCCTGCAGCAGCGGCATCCGGCGCTGGACCTGCTCGGCATCGGCCTCGACTTTTCGCAAACCTTGCAGTTGCCGGCGGAGGTCGGCGCTGGCCCGCGCACCCTGTTTTATCCGGGGTCCAGCATCGGCAACTTCACGCCGGCTGAGGCGCTGACGTTCCTGCGGCAGGCGCGCGGCGCGTGCCAGGGCGGGGCGCTGCTGATTGGCGTTGATCTGATCAAGTCTGTCGCCATGCTCGAAGCCGCCTACGACGATCCGCTGGCCGTCACCGCCGCCTTCAACCGCAACCTGTTGAGGCATCTGAATTTTCTGGCCGGCGCCGACTTCGCTATCGCTGACTGGCGGCATTGCGCCTTCTTCAATAGCGCGGAGTCGCGCATCGAGATGCACCTGGAAGCGGTGCGGGAGACGGTGGTGCGCTGGGAGGGGGGCGAGCGCCGCTTCGCGGGGGGCGAGCGCATCCATACCGAAAATTCCTACAAGTGGCGCGCGGACGATTTCGCGGCCCTGCTGGAGCGCGCCGGCTTTGCGCGACTACGGTGCTGGACCGATTCCCGCGAGTGGTTTGCGGTGTTCGCCGCGTTTTCCTGAGGCTGATCCCGGCGGTCATCGCGCGCAACTGCGGAAGCCGTTAGGAACGTCGTTGCGTTCCGGCAGGAAAAAATTGCGGTAGCGCGGATGCGCCATGCGCGGTGAGGTCGCGCGACTCGCGCCGCGCAGCACATAGCGGTCGCCGAACCACGGCGCGGAATAGTCGCGGTAGGGATGGGCGACGAAGCCGGGATAGGGCAGAAACCGGCTGGCCGTCCATTCCCAGACCTGCCCCCATTCAAAGCCGGCCTGCGTCATCGCGGCAGCTTCCCACTCGGCTTCGGTTGGCAGGCGCCGGCCAGCCCAGCAACACCAGGCGTCGGCCTCGAACCAGGTCAGGTGCGTGGCCGGGGCATCGAGCGGTAACGCCTCCCACGCGCCGAACCGCTTCCGCTCCCAGCTATCGCCACGCTGGCGCAGATAGCGTGGCGGCTCGGCGCCCGTCGCTTCGAGGAACGGCAGATAGCGCTCCCAGATCACGACGTCGGCGTCAATTTCAAAAGACCCAAGTTCGACAGGATGCGCGCTCCATTCGTTGTCGAAGGCGAAGCCGTCGCCGGCATAACCGAGCATCCAGGTTTGCGCGGGTACGGACAGCGCGCTGCTGTCGGAGCAGGTTCGCGCCGGACCCAGTAACGCGGCAGGCAGGGGAATCTCCAGCGCCTGCGCCATGTAAATCGCCGCCTCGGTGTGCATGTCTTCGTGGAACAGGACGAGACGGAAAAAATACAATGCGTCGTCGGTTTCAGGGGCAGAGGCGAGCAGGTTCAGCGTGTCGGCCAGACCTGAGGCCAGATACTCGCGGGTGGCCGCCAGATCGGGCAACGGCAAGTTCCAGCGCGTGGCGTGGGCGACGTGGCTGGAGTTGTACAGTGCATCCGCCCCCGGCAGGCGGCCGCTCGGTCGGTCGTGGTCGGGGTCACAGTGGATGCCCAGCGAACGTTGCGGGTTGCGGGCAATCCAAAAATCCTGAAACCAGCCGACATGCCCGGCTTCCCAGAGCGGCGGATTGAGCTGCAAGGAATACGGCACGGCCAACGCCTCGCCGAGAGCAGCGACGTAGGCGTCGAACAGCGCCAGGGTGCGGGTTCGGCTGTCGCGCAGGGCGGCGGCGAGAAGGTCGCGCCCTCCGGTGCGAGCGGCGGTTGCTGGACTGGCGATCATGCGATGGCCTCAACAATAACGTGTGGAATGTGGAAAAAATTATGCCTCAAGTCGTCATCGTCAGTCCCGCGCTGCGCGACGCCAACAACGGGAACTGGCAAACAGCCCGGCGCTGGCGACAGCATTTGTCCGGTACATTTGCGGTGCGCATTGTCAAGCAGTGGCCGGATGCCCAGGCGGATCGCGACGCCGTCATGATTGCTCTGCACGCGCGCCGTTCCGCCGACGCCATTACCGCCTGGAGCGCCGCGCATCCGGGGCGCGGCCTGGCGGTGACCCTCACCGGCACCGACCTGTACCGCGACCTCCAGACCGACGCTGTTGCCCAACATTCGCTGGTATTGGCCCAGGTCCTGATAGTATTGCAGGAATGCGGCCCGCAAGCCCTGCCGGACGCGGCGCGCGTCAAGGCCCGCGTCATCTTTCAGTCCACCACGGCCCGCCAGCCGCTACCCAAGTCGCCGCAGCGCCTGCGCGCGGTCATGGTCGGTCACCTGCGCGAAGAGAAATCCCCGGAGACGCTGTTCGCCGCCGCGCGGTTGCTGGCCGCGCACCCGGACATTTGCATTGACCACATCGGCGAGGCCCTCGACCCAACGCTGGGGGAAGCGGCGCGGGTGACTGCGGCGGCAGTACCCCGCTACCGCTGGCTGGGCGGCTTGCCGCACGAAGCGACCCGGCGGCGTATCCAGCGCGCCCACCTGCTGATTCACGCCAGTCGGATGGAGGGCGGCGCGCACGTAGTCATGGAAGCCGTGGCCAGCGGCACGCCGGTGCTGGCCTCCCGCATTGATGGCAACGTCGGGATGCTGGGAGCGGATTACGCCGGCTACTTTCCGTGGGGCGATGCCGACGCGCTGGCGGCGCTGCTGCTGCGCTGCCGGGACAGCCTTCACACGCCGGACCGCGATGCGTTGTTGCCGACGCTGATCGCGCAGTGCCGGCAACGCGCGCCGCTGTTCGAGCCGGCTGCAGAACGGTCGGCATTGCGCGATCTGGTTCACGAACTGCTGGGAGCGTATTGAATGCAAACCACGGCCTCGCCCGTGCTGCGGGACATCGTGTTGATCGGCGGCGGCCACAGCCACGTCGGCGTGTTGCGCCGGTTCGCCATGAACCCCTTGCCGGGCGCGCGGCTCACGGTGATCTGCACCGACACCGATACCCCCTACTCCGGCATGTTGCCGGGCTATATCGCCGGACATTACACCTTTGACGAGGTGCATATTGATCTGCGCCGCCTGGCTGTCTTCGCCGGGGCGCGCTATTACCGCGACGAGGTCGTCGGCCTTGACCGGAGCGCGCGCCAGGTGTTGTGTCGCCACCGTCCGCCGGTCCCGTATGACGTGTTATCCATTAACATCGGTTCCACCCCGCAACTGGGTCAGGTGCCCGGCGCGAACGAGCACGCGGTGCCGGTGAAGCCGATCCGCCGCTTCAACGAACGCTGGCTGGCCCTGTTGGAGCGGGTTTGCCGCCACGCCGGAACCACGACCCTCGCCGTGGTCGGCGCGGGCGCCGGCGGGGTTGAACTGACCCTGGCCCTGCACTATCGCCTGCGCCAGGAACTGGCGACGCGGGGCCGTCAGCCTGACGAATTACGGCTGCATCTGTTTTCCGCTGGCCCGCACATTCTGCCCACCCACAATGCCACCGTGCGCGCGGCTTTCGCCAGGGTCCTGAACGGGCGAGGTGGTGGACGCCGACGAGATTCTCTGGGTCACCCAGGCGGGCGGCCCGGTCTGGCTGCGCGAGACCGGCCTGGCGCTCGACGACCACGGGTTCATCCGCATCCGCGACACCTTGCAAACCGAGACCGATCCGCTGATTTTCGCTGCCGGCGATTGCGCCTCCCTGACTGCCCGGCCGCTGGAAAAGGCGGGTGTG
>JAGTSD010000105.1 GCA_018262135.1 Pseudomonadota bacterium
GTCGTCGAACCCGTGACCTCGGTCGCTCGTGGGGGGGCGAGAGGCGGTGAGCTGGACCGGTTGCAATCCGACGGATTGTGCTAATCTTAGTCTGGTTGACCGTCAGACGCTCGACTCTTCCGCCTGGGTCAGGATGGTTCCCAAACATCCTTCAGGGTGACCGGGCTTAACGCAATAAGAAAGGAGAACCCCATGAAGTGGCGGCTCTTGGCCAGTCTGGTTCCGATAGCGCTCATCCTGGCCGGTCCCGTGCGGGCGGACATCTACGCCTTCGTGGACGGCAACGGCGTTCGGCATCTCAGCAACGTCCCCAACGACCCCCGCTACAAACTGGTGATGCGCACACCGGCCTACCGCAAGGATGCATCCCAAACTTCCAGCTTTGCTCCGACCCATCTGTACGCTCCCGGCCGTGGCGGCGCTTTCACTTCGCGCAGCTACAACATCCCGAGAGCCACGCGCGGCCGTCCGGGCCGGGTCAACGAAGGCAACCGCCAGCGTTTCACCCCCGATATCAACCGCATCGCGGCGCAGTATCGCCTCGAACCGGCGCTGCTGCACGCCGTGATCAGCGCCGAATCGTCCTACAACCCCTGGGCGGTGTCGCCCAAGGGCGCCATGGGCCTGATGCAGTTGATGCCGGGCACGGCTGATCGGTTTGGGGTCAGCAATCCCTACGACCCCATCGCCAACATGCAAGGTGGCGCCCGTTATCTGCGCTGGCTGCTCGACCAGTTCAACGATACCCGGCTGGCGGTGGCCGCCTACAACGCGGGCGAGGGGGCGGTGCAACGCTACGGCAACCAAATCCCGCCCTATCGGGAAACCCAGGATTACGTGGTTAAGGTTCTGGACTACTACCAGCGCTACCGGACCAACGGTGGTTTGTACGCCGCCAGTGCCGGCGGCATGAGTCCCCTGGCGATGAACGATGGCTTCGACGGTCGCTACTACGGGAACAGCGCCTACTCGCGTCGCCCCAGCGTCGTCGTGATCACCCCGCGCAAGGGCAACCGGCCCGCCAGCCTGACCAATGTCTCCATTCAATCCGGCTCGACCTCCTTGCCACGCACCTATTTGCAACCGACCGGCGGTCGGATCGTCGTCGGCGCCAGCGGCTCCAGCCGACCCCCGATCCGGGTCAACCTGCCTGCCCGTTCCACTCAACCCAGCGGCGCCTCGCTGTTCGCCGGCAACAACCAGTAACCGAGGCATGAATCCGCGCCGTTCCCCGCGTGGCGCCCGTTATTTGAATCCAACCACCCCTGCTGCTTTCCGGTGGCGTCTGGCGCGACCCCGGTGGGGGACGGCGGTGGTGATCGCGCTCGCCATCGGTATCGGTGGCGACGTCAGCGCGACGGAATCCCTCACCGCCTGGCGTGAAACGTTCCTGGTCGCCGAGCAGTCCCTGCGCGACGGTGCCACTGTGGACCTCGCCGCACTGCGGCCCTATCCGCTCTATCCCTACCTGCGCTACGAGGAACTTACTCGCCGCCTGCCGGAACTGCCCGCCGTCGAGGTTCGCGAGTTCCTGCGCGACCATGCCGATTCACCGCTGGCTGTCCGGCTGCGCGACGCCTGGCTGCGCCAACTCGCCGCCGACCGGCGCTGGGACGATTACCTCCAGGATTTCACCCCCACCCGCAACGCTGAACTGGACTGCTGGCAACGGCAGGCCCTGCTCGAAACCGGTCAGGGTGACGCGGCGCTGCGCGATTTCGCCGCGCTCTGGCTGCGCGGCGTTTCGCTGCCCAACGCCTGCGATCCGATCATCGCCGCCTGGCGCGCCCGGGGCGAACCCTTGCCGGAACGGCTCTGGCAGCGGTTCGCGCTGGCGATGAACGGTAATAACCCAAGGCTGGCGCAAGCCCTGCGCCCGGCCATGCCCGCCACCGACCAGACCCTGGCCGATGCCTGGCTAAGCATCGCCGGGAATCCTGCTCTGATCCTGGATGCCGGCCGGTTCGATCCCAACGACCCGCGCGCTGCCTCGATCCTGAGCGACGGGCTGGAACGCTGGGGTCAGCGCAACGCGCTGGACGCGGCGGCGGCCCTGGATGCCCTCAAGGTGCGCACCCCTTCCCTCGCTCCCCGGCTGGCGGAGGTGGAACGACAGTTGGCGCTGTGGATTGCCAGCGATTACCATCCGAGCGCGCTGGCGCGGCTGGCGGCGCTGCCGGACGCCGTGGTGGACCGTGATGTGGCGGAATGGCGGGTACGGGTCTGCCTGCAGCAGGGTGACTGGAACGCGGCCCTGAGCTGGCTGGACCGCCTGCCCGAGCCGGAACGGGACAGTCCGCGCTGGCGCTACTGGCGTGGCCGGGCGCTGGAGATGCTGGGCCGGAATGACGAGGCCAAACCGGTTTATCAGACCATCGCCGGCCAGCGGGATTATTACGGCTTTCTGGCCGCCGACCGGCTCGGCGCGCCCTATGCCATCGCCAGCGCTCCGCTGGTGGTCCCGGCGACCGAACTGGAGGCGCTGCTGACGCAGTCTCCCGGTTTGCAGCGCGCGCGGGAACTGTACGTTCTCGGCCGGGAGCCAGGCGCCGACGCCGAATGGCGGCAGGCGATCCAGGAATTCGACCGCCCGGCGCTGCTCCAGGCCGCGGCGCTGGCCCAGCGCTGGGACTGGCACGCGCAGGCCATTGCCACGGTTTCGCGGGCCGAGCACTGGGATGATCTGGAACTGCGGTTCCCGCTGGCCTATCGCGATGGCGTGGTGAATCAGGCCCGCGCTGGCGCGCTGGATCCCGCCTGGGTCTATGCCGTCATCCGCCAGGAAAGCGGCTTCCGGCCTACTGCCCGTTCGCCGGCGGGGGCGCTGGGGCTGATGCAGATCATGCCCGCCACCGGCCGGCAGATCGCCCGGGAATTGCAGGACGCCGCAGCCGACGATCCGCCCCTGTTGCAACCCGATGCCAATATTCGCTACGGCGTCTACTACCTGCGGCGGATGCTGGAACGGTTGCAGGACAACCCCATGCTGGCCACCGCCGCCTACAACGCCGGTCCCAGCAAAGTCGCCCGATGGCTGCCGGCCCGCGCCGCTGTACCGGCCGACGTGTGGGCGGAAACCATCCCCTACCGGGAAACGCGAGCCTACGTGCAGCGGGTCATGGAATACGCCGCCATTTACCAGCACCGCCTGGGTTCGCCGGAACCGACGCTCACCCTCGGCGCCCGGATGAAGCCGGTGCTGCCGGGAACCGCCAGTGATCCCGGTTAAACCTGATCTGAAAGCTCATGACCATTCGCAACCTCGATGCCCTTTTCAAACCGGATGCGGTCGCCCTGATTTGTGGTGGCGGTGGCGGTGAGGAAATTATCGCCCGCAATCTGATGAGCGGCGGTTTTCAGGGACCGATCATGCCGGTGGATCCCAAGCGGGAGGCGCTGGCCGGTGCCCTGACCTACCGGGATATCGCCAGCCTGCCGCTGCCGCCGGCGCTGGCGATCATCACCCGTCCGTTGCAGGAAGCGCCGGCGCTGATTCGGCAACTGGGCGAACGCGGCGCCCGCGCGGCACTGCTGGTCAGCGAAGCCCGAGGCCTGCCGTCCACCGAGCGCGCGGCCCTGGCGCAGGCGATCCTGGATGCGGCCCAACCCTACCTGTTGCGGGTGCTGGGCCCCGGTTCCCAGGGCTTCAATGTCCCCCGTTCCCGTCTCAACGTCTGTCTGAATCACCAGCCGTTGCTGCCTGGCGAAATCGCCTTCATCACCGAATCCGGCACCATCGGACAAACCGCCCTCGACCTGGGCAACCATCACGGCTTCGGATTCAGCCATCTGATTCATCTGGGCGACAGCCTGGACGTGGATCTGGCCGACGTCCTCGATTATCTGGCCGGGGACTTCCACACCCGGGCGATTTTGCTGTACCTGGAGCACATCGGCGACGCCCGCAAGTTCATGTCGGCGGCGCGGCGCGCGGCGCGCACCAAACCCGTCGTCGTGCTGAAACCGCGCCGCTACCCCGAGGAACCGGACGACGCGGTGTACGCCGCTGCCTTTCGCCGCGCCGGGCTGCTGCGGGTGGACGACAGCGACGAACTCCTGCAGATGATCGAGGTGCTCAGGGCGGCCAAGCGGGTGAACAGCGACCGGCTGGCCATCGTCAGCAACAGTTCCAGCATGAGCCTGCTGGCGACCGATACCCTGTATCAGTTCGGCGGGCGGCTGGCGCAGTTTTCCGAAACGGCCCAGCAGGGCCTGGAACCCCTGATCACCTCCAGCGCCCTGCCCAATCCCGTGGATCTCGGCGATCAGGCCGACGCCGACGCCTACGGGCGAGCGCTGGACCTGGTGCTCGCCGATCCCGGGGTGGACGGCGTGCTGGTCATCAAGACGCCCAGCGCCCTCAGCGAAACAACGGCGGTCGCCGACGCCGTGATCCAGCGTCTCGCCAAAAGCCGCCAATCCATCATCGCCAGTTTTCCTGGCCCCCAGACCGGGGCAACCGCGCGCCAGCGGTTGCTGGCAAAGCAAGTACCGACCTACGAAACCGCCAGCGCCGCGGTGCGTGCATTCATGCGGATCGTGCAGTACAAACGCAATCAGGCGCTGCTGATGGAAACCCCACCCTCGCTACCGGAGGCGTTTACCCCCGACATGGCATCGGCGCGGGCCATTATCAGTCGGGCCTTAAGCGACGGGCGCGCCGACCTCAACGAATACGAGGCGATTCAACTGCTGGCTGCCTATGGCATTCCGGTGGCGGAAACCCGGCTGGCGCGTTCCCCGGATGAAGCTGCGGCCCTGGCGGCGCAACTGCATCCGCTGGTTGCCCTGAAGATTATCTCGCCGAAGGTGGTCACCAAATCGCAGGTCGGCGGGGTCGCTCGCTACCTCAGCAGCCCGGACGCGGTGCGTCAGGCGGCGACCACGATGCTGGCGCGATTGCGCGATGTAGCGCCAACGGCACGGTTCAGCGGCTTCGTGCTCCAGCCGATGGTCCCGCGCGATGGCGCCTACGAGCTGACTCTGGGCGTGCGCGCCGGCGGGGGCTTTGGGCCGTTGATCTACTTCGGTCAGGGCGGCACGGAAAGCGAGGTCATCAACGATTTGACCTACGGCCTGCCGCCGCTCAACCTGCACCTGGCCCGCGAAATGATGGCGCAAACCCGGATCTATCAACGGCTGCGCTACAGCCTGCTGCGCCGCGCCAACCTCAACGCCGTGGCGCTGACCCTGGTCAAGGTCTCGCAAATGGTCGTTGACCTGACCGAACTGGTCGAGCTGGATATCAATCCGCTGTGGGTCAACGCCCAAGGGGTGGTAGCGCTGGATGCGCGGGTGCGGCTGACGCCGACCGCCAGCATCCCGGTCCCGCGTCTGGCGATTCGCCCTTATCCCACGGACCTGGAGGAAACCATCACTCTCCCCAACGAACGGGAGCTGCTACTGCGCCCGGTGTTGCCCGAGGATGAACCGCCGCTGCAGGCGCTGGTGTCGCGGGCCTCGCCCGAGGATCTGCGCCGGCGCTTCTTCCAGCCCATTCGCGAGCTGTCGCACGAGGTGGCGGCGACGCTAACCCAGATTGATTACCACCGGGAAATGGCCCTGGTGGCGGTCGGTCCCGGCGTACCCGGCAAGGCCGAGGTGTACGGCATCGTCAATCTCAGTGCCGATCCGGACAACGAACGGGCGGAGTATTCCATACTCGTTGACCGGGCGCTGATGGGCCAGGGCTTGGGCAACCGGCTCATGCGGTGCATCATTCATTATGCTCGAACGCGCGGCATTCAGGAAATCTACGGCGAGGTCTTGACTGAAAACAAACCCATGCTGCAAATGAACCGGGCGCTGGGTTTTGCCGTCCGCAGCGATCCGGACGATCCCGGTTTGAAGCATGTCGTCCTGCCACTCCATCAAATTGGTCTGTCCATAGGGTGAATTCAGTATGAGCGAGAAGCGTCTCCTGATCGTTGACGACGAACCCGAGTTTGGCGAACTCGTGCGCAAGGTCGCCGTGAGCCTGGGTTACGAAGCGCGGGTTACGGCGAGCGGCCGTGCGTTCCAGGACGCTTACCACGAAATGAACCCCACCATGATCGTGATGGACATGGTGATGCCCGAGATGGACGGCAACGAACTGGTATTGTGGTTGATGGAACAGCACTACACCGCCCATCTGATCATCATTACCGGCTATAGTCCCGACTATGCCAAGGACGCCCGCGTGCTGGCGGAATTCAGCGGCCTGCGTTCGGTGAAAACCCTGACCAAGCCGATCGGGCTGGCCAAGCTGCGCGAAGCGCTGAGCAGCGAGGGCTGAACGCGGGCGTCCGCCGCTCCCACCGGGGCGTCCGCCACTACTTCGGGGTGCTCACCCCCAGCGAGCGAGTGGCCGTATTGAATGATCAGCTCACGAAGTTTTTGACGGGGTGGCTCAATGAGACTTACCGTGGAGACCACGATATATAGCGGTGTGGCA
>JAGTSD010000106.1 GCA_018262135.1 Pseudomonadota bacterium
TCCGCCGGCTGGTATTCCCGAATCACGCGGGCCACGCCCTCAAAAATCGTTTTCAGCCGTTCCGGCAGCGGCCGGGCGCTATCGGTCTGGATACAACCGCTGGCGACGTAGCGGCTGCGTGGCCCGTCCATGTCGAGGATGCCGTAGCCGGTGATGCGCGAACCGGGATCGATGCCCAGCAACCGAACCGTCGCCACGCTCAGAGTTTCGCCAGGATAGCGTCGGGGATGTCGGCGTTGGAGTAGACGTTCTGGGTGTCGTCCAGATCCTCCAGCAGGTCCAGCAGCTTGACCATTTTCTGGGCGTCCTCGAAATTCAGGGTGACCGGGGACGCAGCGCGCTGGGTCACTTCGGCTTCCTCCGGCGTCAGCCCGGCGGCAGTCATCGCCGCCTTGACCGTCTGGAATGCCTCCGGGTCGGTAAGCACCTCCACCGAACCGTCGTCGTTGCTCACCACGTCATCGGCACCGGCCTCGATGGCCACCTCCATGATGCGATCCTCGTCGCTACCCGCCGGATAGCTCAAGACACCCCGTTCGGTGAACTGGAACGCCACCGAACCGCTGGCGCCGAGATTGCCGCCGCATTTGGTAAAAGCATGGCGGACTTCCGCCACCGTGCGGTTGCGGTTGTCGGTCATCGTGTCCACCATCACCGCCACCCCGCCAGGGCCGTAGCCCTCGTAGCGAATTTCCTCATATTCCACCCCGTCCAGCGTTCCGGCACCACGCTTGATGGCTCGGTCGATGGTGTCCCGGGGCATGTTGGCAATCAGCGCCTTGTCCATCGCCAGCCGCAGCCGGGAATTGGCGCCGGGGTCGCCGCCGCCCATGCGGGCCGCCACCGTGATTTCCCGGATCAGCCGGGTGAACAGTTTGCCGCGTTTGGCGTCCTGGGCGTTCTTCCGGTGTTGAATGTTCGCCCATTTGCTATGTCCAGCCATGCGAAGCCTCGTGCCGAATACCGTGCGGGGAGATGAATAGGTTTACTTTACCATCTTGCCATCCCGGGGCGGATGGCGAAACCGGCCGGTGGCAAAGAACGTGCAAGCCTGAGAGACCGCCGTCGGATCCACCAGCATCTGCATGTGCGAAACCGGCAGGCAGATATGATCGGTCATGCCCGGCAACTGAGTCTCGACCACAGCGATCATGCCGTCCGCCGGAGCCGGCATCCCGGGGAACAACAGTCCCAACCCCAGATTCAGGGTGCCGGCGATGGAGCCAAGCTGGTGAGAATTACCCCAGGCCGGGGCATCGCCCAGCAGCCCCTCCTCCAGACCCCGGCCGACGAAGCAGCCCAGTCCACTGTAGTGCATGATTCGGGCGGCATAGCTACCCTGGTGTGGTGTACCCAGGGTCACCACCCGGCCCGGCCGCTGCCTGGGGAAGTGGTGAAACAGATGGCGCACCACCAGCCCGCCCATGCTGTGCGCCAGAAAATGCACGACCGGCGTATCCACATGTTCCAGCAACACGTGCAGATCCTCGGCGTTTTCCGCCGGGGTGCGGCTGATGGAGGGATAAGAGTAATTCACCGTGTGGAAGCCGACTTCCTCCAACCAGTATTCAAGCAACTGCATCCACAGTCCATGCACGTACAAACCATGCACCAGCACCACTGTTTCCCGCTGGGCCACCATTGCCTTGTTCTCCTCGGATTTGGATTGCGACGCTGGATTTTAGCGAAATTCGCCATGGTTCGGGTGGGTTCTTGCGAAAGTCGCATCGTTGGCTTGTAATAGTTTCAAAATGAAACTAAGATAAAATTTCAAAACAAAATCTTCAATCAGGCAACCGCCACGGTCGTCGGAGAACTTCATGAGCGCAGTCATCGCCGAGAACATCATCCAGGATCGCCGCCTGACACCGGCGCAGGTGCCGCCCACCGTGGTCGAGTCGCTGGACGCTACCGAGCGGGCGGCGCTGACCGCGCGCATCCAGCGACTGCTGGTCGAGCGGGATGCCACGCTGGTCGCGCATTACTACACCTCGCCCGAGTTGCAGGAACTGGCTGAGGCCACCGGCGGCTACGTCTCGGACTCGCTCGACATGGCCCGCTTCGGGACGGAGTGCAAATCCAGCACCCTGGTGGTGGCCGGGGTGCGCTTCATGGGCGAGACCGCCAAGATTCTCAACCCGGAAAAGCGGGTACTGATGCCGGATTTACGCGCCGAATGTTCGCTGGACCTGGGGTGTCCAGTGGATGAGTTCACCGCGTTCTGCGACCAGCATCCCGACCGGACGGTGGTGGTCTACGCCAATACCAGCGCGGCAGTCAAGGCCCGTTCCGACTGGGTGGTGACCTCGGGCATCGCTCTGGACCTGGTGCGACATCTGGCGGAGCGCGGCGAGAAGCTGATCTGGGCGCCGGACCGGCATCTGGGCGCGTATGTCCAGCGGGAAACCGGGGTGGACATGCTGCTGTGGAGCGCTGCCTGCGTGGTACACGAAGCGTTCAAGGCCGACGGATTGCGCAAGCTGCGCGCCGAGCATCCCGACGCCAAGGTGCTGGTGCATCCGGAATCGCCGCTGGACGTGATCGCCCAGGCCGACGTGGTCGGTTCCACCACGGCGCTGGTCGAAGCGGTGCGCAAGCTGCCAGCGAAAAAGTTTATCGTTGCCACCGACAATGGCCTGTTCCACAAGATGAAGCAGGCTGCGCCGGACAAGATCCTGCTGGAAGCACCCATCGCCGGCAAGGGCGCGACCTGCGTCAGTTGCGCCCATTGCCCGTGGATGGCGATGAACGGCCTGCGCAACCTGGCCCAAGTGCTGGAAACCGGCGGCAATGAAATCACGATTGATGAAGCGGTGCGCGAGCGGGCGGTGCTGCCGATCCGCCGCCTGCTGGAATTCGCCAGGCAGCGCAAGCGGGTGGTGCTGGGCAATAACGATGCGTGAGTATCCACGGAAAACACAGACGCTTGATAACATCCCACTGAGGCTACACGATCTGGATCAAGGCGGCGGCGGCGCCAGCACCTCGCGGCTGCCATTGGTTTGCACCGGACCCACCACGCCCGCCGTCTCCATCTCCTCCACCAGCCGCGCCGCCCGGTTGTAGCCGATGCGCAGCCGGCGCTGTACCCCGGATACCGAGGCCCGCCGCGATTCGGTAACGATGCGAACTGCCTCGTCGTACAGCGGATCGCTCTCGCCGCCACGCCCGTTGCCACCGTCGGCGTCCTCCATGCCGTCGGTTTCCTCGCGCGGTTCGGCCAGCACATCGTCAATGTAATCCGGGACGCCGGTTTGTCGCAGATAGTCCACCACGCGCGGGACCTCGTGATCGTCCACGAATGCGCCATGCACCCGCTGGGGCAGCCCGCTGCCTGGTGGCAGATACAGCATGTCGCCATGACCCAGCAGTTGCTCCGCGCCCATCTGATCGAGAATGGTGCGGGAATCCACCCGTGACGACACCTGAAACGCGATCCGGGTCGGAATATTGGCCTTGATCAGCCCGGTAATCACGTCCACCGACGGCCGCTGGGTCGCCAGGATCAGGTGGATGCCGGAGGCGCGCGCCTTCTGCGCCAGCCGCGCGATCAGTTCCTCCACCTTCTTGCCGACGATCATCATCATGTCGGCCAGTTCGTCGATCACCACCACGATGAACGGCAGCGGCTCCAGCACCGGGATTGCGCCCGCGACGCCGCCCTCCCCCAGCTTCCAGAACGGATCGGTGATGCTCTCGCCCGCCGCTTGCGCGTCGGCGAGCTTGCGGTTGAAGCCGGCGATGTTGCGCACCTTCAACGCCGCCATCAGCCGGTAACGGCGATCCATCTCGACCACGCACCAGCGCAGGGCATTGGCTGCCTCCTTCATGTCGGTGACCACCGGGGTCAGCAGATGCGGGATGTCCTCATACATGGACAGTTCCAGCATCTTCGGGTCCACCAGGATCAGCCGGACCTCCCGGGGCGAAGCCTTGTACAGCAGGCTGAGCAGCATGGCGTTGATGGCCACCGACTTGCCCGAACCCGTGGTGCCAGCCACCAGCAGGTGTGGCATCCTCGCCAGGTTGGCGACCACCGGATTGCCGCTGATGTCCTTGCCCAGGGTCAAGGTCAGCGGCGAGGTGGACTGGGTGTAGACCGGCGACTCCAGCACCTCGCGCAGGTAGACGATCTCCCGCTGCTGGTTGGGAATCTCCAGTCCGATCACCGATTTGCCGGGTATGATTTCCACCACCCGCACGCTGATCACCGACAGGCCGCGCGCCAGATCCTTGGCCAGGTTGCTGATCTGGCTGACCTTCACTCCCGGCGCCGGCTCGATTTCGAAACGGGTGATCACCGGCCCCGGCTCCACCGCCACCACCTTGACCGCGATGCCGAAATGCCGGAGCAGGATTTCCACCCGCCGCGACATATGATCCAGCGTTTCCGGGGAATAGCCGGCGGTGCTGGTGATCGGTGGATCGAGCAAATCCAGCGGCGGCAGCGGATACGGCGCGAATGGCGCCGGCGATGCCAGCCGGCGCACCATGACCGCTGCCTGGGTCGGGTCAGCAACGGGCGTCGTTATGGGAGCTGGCGGTGGCGCCGCTGGCGCCATGCATGGGACCACGGTCAACTCGGATGGAACCTCAAACCAGGACGGATCATCGGTATCCGGATTGTTTCCGTTGGGGTCGAGAGGCGGCGTCGCCAGCGGTCGTGGCGTCGGTTGCAGGGGCGCGGCATGCCCCTCCACGGTTGCGGTGGGCGCAGTCACGGGCACCAGCGTCAGCAGATCCGGCGCGGGCCGCGAGGCAGGTGGTACGGGTGGTGCGGGGGGCGCGGATGGAGCTACGGGCGCGGCGGGCGCCGTGACCACCGTCCGGCGGGATCGCCATCCGGCCAGGAATTTCTCGACAGCTTGCCCAAATCCCTGCGCCAACACCGAAAAGAACCGGGCCACGGGCTTTGACTCGGCCGTTGGCATCCCGCCCGGGGCTTCGGATGCCGGTGTGGGCTCAACCGAAGCTTTGCGGCGCCCGCCGTTGCCAGCCGTCGGTTCCGAGCGCATCCAGCGAAACGGCGCCAGCACCAGACCGCCGATTCCATCCGCCATCTTCAGCGCCGCCCAACCTATCCAGTCCAGCACTGTCAGCCAGGACAATCCTGTGGTCAGGATCAAACCCGCCAGCAACAGCAACAGCATGAACAAATTACCGCCTAACCCATCGAAAGCCTGGATCAGAAACTGGCTGACATTTACCCCCACCAGACCACCAGCCGAACCCGCGCCGGGCACGGTTCCGGGCACGGCGCTCAGATGCGGGGCCACCAGACCGCAGGCCATCGCCAGCGTCACCAGAAACCCCAGGACCCGGAACAGCACGATTTCGCCGTCCAGTTCCAGCAGGGCGCCGCGTTTGAACAACCGCCAGCCCGCAAACGCCACGCCCAGGGGCACCAGATAGGCCGCATAACCGAAGAAGTACAGGGCGATATCGGCGAACCAGGCCCCGACTACACCACCGAGATTATGAAACCGGGTCACCGTCGCGGTATGAGTCCAGGCGGGATCCTCAGGATGGAAGGTTGCCAGTGCGCCGATCATCCCCAGCGCGACCGCCGCCAGCGACCAGAAACCCAGTTCCCGTAAAAGTCGCTGGATAAAACGGAGGATACCCGCCCGAATCGCGGGTTTTTTTTCGGGCTTGATTCGATGTGCCTGCGCCAAAATGCAATCCTGTCGTGAAAGTGAAGAGTGGATGGAGTGAAGCGCCATGCGACGCCCTCGGACGCAAGGGATACGTCCACCCTGGCGAGGCATCGAAAAGTTTCAGCATGGGGCATTGTCCCATTCCAGGGCGATGAGGTGAAGGGCGCGGGCGAACCGATGCACCGTTTTGGGTTCCAAGCAACGCAGCGGGCGCTTCGCGTTCGCGCGCCGATTCCGCCGTTCGACCCCTGCCGATTCCACATCATGCGCATCCAACGTCTCGACGCCCTGAGCGACCTTCCCGCCGCCGAGTGGAATGCCCTGGTTCCCGACCAGAACCCGTTTCTCAGCCACGAATTCCTGAGCGCCCTGGAACGCCACCAGTGCGTCGGCGAACCCACGGGCTGGCTGCCGTGGCATGCGGTCTGCCGGGACGACCAGGGTCGCTTGCTGGGCGCGGCGCCGCTGTATCTGAAATTCAACTCCTACGGCGAATTCGTGTTCGACTGGGGTTGGGCCGAAGCCTACCGGCGCAACGGCCTGCCCTACTACCCCAAACTGGTCGGCGCGATTCCCTATACCCCGACCACCAGTCCCCGGCTGTTGCTGGCGCCCGACCAGCCCGCGCCCGAGGACACCGCGAGGGCCCTCGTCGCGCACGTGCTGGAGGAAGCCCACCGCCGGCGCTGGTCCTCGATCCACTGGCTGTTTCCGCCGCTGGCCGAGCTGGACCGGTTGCAAGCCCAGGG
>JAGTSD010000107.1 GCA_018262135.1 Pseudomonadota bacterium
CTTGATCAGAGCCTGCACCGGCCCGAGGAACGGGTTGGCGAAGGTGAAGAACAACGCGACGCCGACGCCGATCATGGTCACCGCGTCGAGCAGACCGGCGACGATGAACATCTTGACCTGCAACGCGGGAATCATTTCCGGCTGGCGAGCGGCGCCTTCCAGAAACTTGCCGCCCAGCAGGGCGAAACCGATGGCAGTACCCAGCGCGCCCATGCCGATGATCATGGCCACGGCGATGGCGGTCATACCCTGCACGTTGGCAATCAGGCTTGCAGCTTCCATTAGTGTCTCCCGTTATAAAGGTTGGGGTGTGGATGGAAAGAAAACCAGGTTTGGCAGAATCGGCCAGGCGAATGGCGGCGTGGCCGGAATCCAGGGTTCGAGAGCCGCTCGGTCAATGATCCTCGTGCGCCATGCTCAGATAAACGATCGTCAGCACCATGAAGATGAAGGCTTGCAGGGTGATGATCAGCAGGTGGAACACCGCCCACGGCCAGCTCAACACGGGCTGAATCCACCAGGGCAGCAGCGCAATCAGGATGAAGATCAACTCGCCGGCGTAGAGGTTGCCGAACAAACGCAGACCGAGCGAGATGGGCTTGGCCAGGTCCTCGACGATCCGCAATAACAGGTTGAACGGCATCAGCCACTTGCCGAAGGGGTGGGTCAGGATTTCCATGATGAAATGGCCTGGGCCCTTGACCTTGAAACCGTAATAGTAGAGCAGGAGCAGCACCGAGATCGACAGGCCGAAGGTCGAATTCAGGTCGGTGGAGGGCACCGTGCGCAGATAGGGAATGCCCAGCAGGCCAGCAATGGCCGGCAGCAAATCCACCGGGATCAAGTCCATGGCGTTCCACAGGAACACCCAGACGAAAATGGTCAGCGCCAGCGGCGCAATCACCGGATTGCGGCCGTGGAAACAATCCTTGACCTGGGTATCGACGAACTCGACCAGGATCTCGCACAAATTTTGCAGACCCCCGGGCACGTCGCTGGTAGCGGATTTCGCCACCTTGGTGAACAACCACAGGAACAACGCCCCCAGACCAATCGAGAAAAGCAGGGTATCCACATGGATCACGCCAAACCCGCCCGTTTCCTCCCCATGCAGGAAGTGCATGTGAGTCAAATCGAACCGGAGATTGGTCAGGTGGTGGATGATATACCCTGTTGCGGAATGACCAGTTTCGCTCATAGCGTCCTCACCGAAACGTCGAATGTGAAGGGTAATGCCAACCAGTACGCCATCAGCGCCGCCATGTACGCCAACAGAAGGGGCAGCGGGGAGACATCGAGCCACCGCAGGGCGATGGTCAGCAGGACGACCGTCAGCAGCAGCTTGACCACCTCACCCAGGTAGAATGCGCGGGCAATTTTGGCGGCAGGCGAGCCGACGCGAACCGAGAAAACCTGGCTGGCGAAGTACAGGGTAACGAGAGCGCTGACGCCGCCTCCGACCAGGGCGGAGTAGGCGGCCTGGGTGCCGCTGAAGGCGAGAGAAATCCCAGCGCCCGTCAGCGTGACGAGCAGTTGAATGAGGAGGATGGTCCGGGTGACCTGTTTTGCGCCCATGGCTCGCATTCGTTCTAATTGTCTAGCGCCGCACAACACGCTGGGCATATTTATAGGTCTAGTTATGGTTCTGTTTTGGTTTTTCTTTCTCTACGAAACTCCAGAATCATTCCCCCAAAAACCTGCTGTCTTGGCTTTCCCTGACCATCGTAGAGCGCCACGAATTATAGGGACTTTGCCGCGGCGGGGTCAATGAAAATTACCGCTTCACTTGACCCTGGACAGGATGCCGTCCAGCTCGTCCAGGCTGTTATAGTGGATCATCACGCAACCCTTGCCGGAGGTGGCATGGCGCACGCTCACCCGCGCGCCCAGCCGGTCCGACAAATCTTCCTGCAACAGCCGGAGGTTGGGATCGAGCGGCTTGGCAACTGGTGCCGGAATGCTGGGGGTCTGTTGGAGACGGCGGGCCAGATCCTCGGTCTCCCGGGCGGACAACCCGCGCAGCAACACCTGGCGGGCCGCCTCCCGTTGCAGGGGTGGCGGCAGAGGCAGCAGGGCGCGGGCATGGCCCATGTCCAGCTTGCGCTCCCGCACCAGCCGCTGCACCTCCTCGGTCAATTCCAGCAACCGCAGCAGGTTGCTCACTGCGGCGCGCGACCGGCCCACCGCTTCGGCGGCCTGCTGGTGGGTCAGGTTGAATTCGGCGATCAGCCGTTGCAGGGCGGCGGCTTCCTCCAGCGGATTGAGATCCTCGCGCTGGATGTTCTCGATCAGCGCCATGGCGATAGCCGCCTGATCGGATACCTCACGGATCACGGCGGGCACTTCGCGCAATTCGGCCAATTGGGCCGCCCGCCAGCGCCGTTCGCCAGCGATCAGCTCGTAGCGCCCCTCCCCCACTGGCCGCACCACCACCGGCTGCACCACACCCTGAGCGCGGATGGATTCCGCCAGTTCCCGTAAGGTATCCTCGCGCAAGTCTTGGCGCGGTTGATAACGGCCACGCTGAATGCAATTAACCGACAACTGTTGCAAGGTCTCGACCGCCGGGTCCGGCGGCGTCGCGCTCCGCGCCGCCCCGCCCGCGCCCAGCAACGCATCCAGGCCGCGCCCCAGCCCACCCTTTTTCCTGATCATGCACCCGTTCCCTCCACTGCCCTGGCAGCCGGCCGCCGCAGGCGTTTGCGTACTTCCTTCGCCAGTTCCCGGTAGCTTTGCGCGCCGCGCGAGCTGTCGTCGTAATGGATGATGGGCAGGCCGTAGCTGGGCGCCTCGGCCAGTCGCACGTTGCGCGGGATCAGCGTCTCGAACACGGCTTCGCCGAAATGTGCCACGATCTGGGCGGAAACATCATTGGCCAGCCGGTTGCGGGGATCGAACATGGTCCGCACCAGACCCTCGATGCGCAGGCCGGGATTGGTGGACTTGCGCACCTTTTCGATGGTGTCGAGCAGCGCCGACAACCCTTCCAGCGCGTAATACTCGCACTGGACGGGGATGATCACCGCTTGGGCGGCGGTCAGGGCGTTGACGGTCAGCATGTTCAGCGCCGGCGGACAATCGATCAGAATCACGTCGAAGTTCCAGACCACCGGCGCCAAGGCATCGCGCAGCCGGCCCGGCGCATTCTCTTTTTCCAGCAGATTGACCTCGGCGGCAGTCAAGTCGCCGTTGGCCGGCAGCAGTTGCATCTGGGCCTTTTCGACCCATTGCAGGGCTTCGGTCAGAGTCGCCTCGCCCAGCAGTACGTCGTAGCTGGTGGCAGGCACCGTATGCTTGTCCACGCCGCAGCCCATGGTAGCGTTACCCTGCGGGTCGAGATCGATCAGCAGCACATTCTGCCGCAGCGCCGCCAGGCAGGCGGCCAGGTTGACGGCGGTGGTCGTCTTGCCGACCCCGCCCTTCTGATTGGTAATCGCGATGATGGCGGCCATGAACTCAATCCTGGGAAGCGGGCGCCAGATGCACCAGATGGCGCTCGGCGTCCAGATGGGGAACCCGCAGCGGGTAAACGCCGACCACGACGTAACCCGACGGCAGGCGGGCCAGTTCATCGTCGGGGAAGACCCCCTTCATCGCCAGCAGCCGCCCCGTCGGCGCGCACAGTCGCCCGGCATCCTTCACCAGTTCTGCCAAGGTCGCGAATGCCCGCGACACGATACTATTAAATGGAGTAGCCGGCCGATAGTCCTCGACCCGGCTGCGGACCACGCCGACGTTCGGCAGGTGCAGCTCGGCGGTGACCTGGGTCAGGAACCGGGTGCGCTTGCCGTTGCTGTCCAGCAGGCAGAATTCGCATTCCGGCCGGGCGATGGCCAGCGGAATGCCCGGCAAGCCCGCGCCGCTGCCTACATCCAACACTTGCGGCCCTTCCAGCCAGGGCAGGATGGAGAGGCTGTCCAGTAGATGCCGGACCACCATCGCCTCCGGCTCGCGCACAGCGGTGAGGTTATAGGCGCGATTCCAGCGCTCCAGCAGGGTTAGATAGGCCGCCAGACGCGCGGGGGCTCCTTCCGGCAATTGGATCTCCAGCCGTTCGCATCCCTCGATGATGGCTTGTTCGATGCTCATGAAACGCCGTCGCTCGCTATCCACGGACCCGTTTTGAAATAAGGCGCCCATTGTAACATGCCGGCTGGCGATGACAGGGACCGACTTGTCTGAGGGCCGTTGGGGTGTGGGAATATTCGATCCGACCCATCCTGTCGGATGTTGGCCTTATGCTGCGACCGTCACTTGAAACCCAAGGTGAAGGTCTCGCCCCATGATTCGCCGGTTCGGCCATTCCATTTCCCCCGCGCTGCTGGGGTTGCTGGGCGTGGAAACCCTGTTGTTGTTCGGTTCATTCTTGCTCGGTCGGGTTCTGTGGCGGACGTGGAGCGGAGGCGGCGGCGATCCCGATTGGGCCGCAATCCTGCCGAACGCGCTGGCCGGCACGCTGGTCCTGAGCACGATCCTGATTGCCCTGGGGTTGTACGAGCGCCAGTTCTGGCGCGGCCAAGCCGATATGCTATTGCGGGTCGTCGTCGGTTTCCTGTTCGGACTGTTCGCGCTGGCCCTGGTGGGCTGGCTGTTTCCCATCCTGACATTCAGCCGTGGCGAGCTGAGTCTGGCGCTCGGCTTGGCCGGCGCGGGCATGCTGCTGGCGCGGTGCGGATTTCTGCACGCGACCGGCCGGGCGGCATTCCAGCGCCGGGTGCTGGTGGTGGGGATCGGTGAACAGGCGGCTCGCCTGGAAAACTTGTATCGGTCCGAAGCTCTGAGCTGCCAGATTCTTGGCTACGTGCAGGTTCAGGAGGACGAATTTGCCGGTGTGTCGCTCGGGCGGCGACTTCAGATCGTTGGGCGATTGGCCGATCTGGCGGCGGCGCTGCGCGCGGACGAGATCGTGGTGGCGCTGGACGATCAGCGCCGGGGTTTTCCCTTCGACGAACTGTGGGAGTGCAAGCTAACGGGGATCGCGATCCGGCCAGTGCTGGCGTTCGTGGAGCGGGAGACTGGTCAGATCGCGCTGGATGCGCTGCGGCCGAGCAGCTTTCTGTTCGCCGACGGGTTTCCGGCCTTATTCGGCCGGCTCCCACTGAAGCGGGGTCTCGACCTCGTCGCGAGCCTGGGCCTGCTGGCGTTGACCTGGCCGGTCATGCTGCTGGCCGCCCTGGCCATCGGGCTGGAATCCAGGTTCCGGGAGCCGATTCTGTACCGACAAATCCGGGTGGGCCAGCACGACCGGCCGTTTTCGATCCTCAAGTTCCGCACCATGCGTGTGGATGCCGGCAATGGGTTTGCCCGGCCCAACGATCCCCGCATCACGCGGGTCGGCCGGCTGCTGCGGGAAACCCGCATCGACGAACTACCCCAGTTGATCAACGTGCTGCGTGGCGAGATGAGCCTAATCGGCCCACGCCCCGAGCAGCCGCAGTACGTGGCCCAATTGCGGGCGACGATTCCGTTTTACGGGCTGCGCCACCTGGGCCAGCCTGGCCTCACCGGCTGGGCGCAGATTTGCTATCCCTACGCCGACTCCGAACAGAGTTCGCGGGAGAAGCTGCAATACGATCTGTACTACCTGAAGAACGCCAGTGTCGGGTTCGACCTGCTAATCCTGCTGCAAACGGTGCACACCATCCTGTGGGGTAGCGGGGCGAGGTAGGGATGGACGGATTGGGCTCGGCCGGGTTCCTCGCTGAGCCCGGCAACACGAGCAGGACTTTCGCCTGGAAGGCTTCCAACCGCCGTATAGAGTAGACACCACCTGCCCTGATATTCACCGCGCATCAACCCCCGAACGGCTGGCGAATGATCGTCTTGAACTGATTGCCAGCGCGATCATCCACCAGTTCGATGCTCGGCCACGCTTTGAAGGCGCGGGGAATGCCGCTGCCCAGCCCGCGATAGGGCAGGAGATGAGTGGCGTGCGAAGCCAGCAGCGGATTGCGCATGTTCGACAGGCCATAGCGAATCTGCTCTACATTCAAATGGTTGGGCAGATGGCTGGGGTTGCTGATTTCCACCCGGTCGGCGAACACCAGCACCCGAATCGGGGCGCTGATGAAGTAGTCGCGGTGGATCAGGGCGTTGACCAGCAATTCCTGCAACACGATTTCGGGGATTTCCAGAATGCCCAGGCTGTTGATGCCCTGATCGCCCTGCACGTAATGCAGGTTGCGCTTGACGAACGCCAGGCCGCGCTGGTATTGCCCGGCCAACCGGTCGAAAATGTCCTCGCTGTCCAGATAGCGGGTCTCGTGTAACTCGCGGCCAGGAAGAGCCACCGCTTTGATCATGAAGGCCGGACGAAACCGCTCCGGCTTTTTGGCGAACAACAACAATCCGGCCAGAGTCAACGCGCCATCGCGAGCCAGCCCCATATTGCGTAGCAGTCGCTCCA
>JAGTSD010000108.1 GCA_018262135.1 Pseudomonadota bacterium
AGCAACGCCATGCTCAATCTGGGCGTCAGCGAACCAGTCAGCAAGGCGCTCTACGAGCTGGGACTGACCCTGGAGGAACTGGCCGAGTGCGAGAACGACGCCGGCCTGGGCAACGGCGGTCTGGGGCGGTTGGCCGCCTGCTTCATGGACAGTTGCGCCACCCTGCGGCTGCCGGTGATCGGTTACGGCATCCGCTACGCCTACGGCATGTTCCGCCAGCGCATCGAGAACGGCTACCAGGTCGAGGAACCGGACCACTGGCTGCGCAGCGGTAACCTGTGGGAACTGGAGCGTACCGAATACACGCAACGGGTCAAGTTCGGCGGTCGTACCGAAGCCTACCTGAAAGCCGATGGCGAGATGGGCTGGCGCTGGCTGGACACCCACGACGTCCTGGCGGTGCCCTATGACGTGCCCATTCCCGGCTACCAGAACGGTACGGTCAACACCCTGCGGCTGTGGTCGGCGGCCGCCACGGACGAGTTCGATTTCGAGGATTTCAACTCCGGCAGCTACACCGAGGCCGTCGGCGCCAAGAACATGGCGGAAAACATCACGATGGTGCTCTACCCCAACGACGCCACCGAAAGCGGCAAGGAGCTGCGACTGCGCCAGCAATACTTCCTGGCCTCCGCCAGCCTGCAGGACGTGATCCGGCAGTGGGTGCGCGTGCACGGCGAGGACTTCAGCCAGTTCGCTGCGAAAAACTGCTTCCAGCTCAACGATACCCATCCCACCATCGGGGTGGCGGAGCTGATGCGGATCCTGCTGGACGAACACGGACTCAATTGGAATCGGGCCTGGGCGATCACCAGCCAGGTGATGGCCTACACCAACCATACGCTGTTGCCGGAAGCCCTGGAGCGCTGGCCGGTGCGGTTGTTCCGACAACTGCTGCCGCGCATTCTGGACATCATCTACGAGATCAACGCCCAGTTCCTGGCCGAGGTCGCGCGCCGCTGGCCCGGCGACATCGACCGCCAGCGCCGTATGTCGCTGATCGAGGAAGGCTACGAGCAGCAGGTCCGCATGGCCTATCTGGCCATCGTCGGCAGCATCTCGGTCAATGGTGTCGCCGAACTGCACTCGGAACTGCTCAAACAGGGCCTGTTCCGCGATTTCTACGAACTGTGGCCGGAGAAGTTCAACAACAAGACCAACGGCGTCACCCAGCGCCGCTGGCTGGCCAATTGCAATCCCGGCCTCAACGCGCTGATCACCGATACCATCGGGCCGGGCTGGGTCACCCAGTTGGACGAACTGCGCAAGCTGATTCCCTGCGCCGACGATGCCAAGTTCCGGGCGAAGTGGCGGCAGATCAAGCAGGACAACAAGGTGCGGCTGGCCACCCTGGTCGAGGCTGATTGCGGGGTGACCTTCAACACCAGCGCCCTGTTCGACGTGCAGGTCAAGCGCATGCACGAGTACAAGCGCCAGTTGCTCAACATTCTGCACGTCATCCATTTGTACGACCGCATCAAGCGCGGCGACACCGCCCACTGGACCCCGCGCTGCGTGCTGATCGGCGGCAAGGCGGCGCCCGGCTACTACATGGCCAAGCAGATCATCAAGCTGACTAATAACGTCGCCCGGGTGATCAACAGCGATCCCGATATCGGCGACAAGCTGAAGATCGCGTTCCTGCCCAACTACCGGGTCTCGGCGATGGAAGCGATCTGCCCCGGTACCGACCTGTCCGAGCAAATCTCGACTGCCGGCAAGGAAGCCTCGGGTACCGGCAACATGAAGTTCATGATGAATGGCGCGATCACCATCGGCACCCTGGACGGCGCCAACATCGAAATCCGCGAGGAATGCGGCGACGAGAACTTCTTCCTGTTCGGGCTGACCGCGCAGGAAGTCGAGGCGCGGCGGCAGAATTACAATCCGGTGGCCATCATCCACGACGACCCCGACATCGCCCGGGTGATGCACCTCCTGGAAAGCGCGCACTTCAACCAGTTTGAGCCGGGGATTTTTGACTCGATCCTGCAATCGCTGACCAGCCCGCACGATCCGTGGCTGACGATTGCTGATTTCCGCGCCTTTATCGACGCTCAGAAACTGGCTGCTCAAGCCTATCAGGATCAGGAGCGCTGGACCCGGATGAGCATTCTCAACACCGCCACCAGCGGCAAGTTCTCCACCGACCGCACCATGCTGGAGTACAACGCCGAAATCTGGAAGCTGAAGCAGCTTCCGGAGATGCCGCTGGCCTGATTCTCGCCCGCGTTTTTGGCGGTATCCGATCCCCCCGTCATGGGGGGATTTTTTTACCTTTTGCCTTTTGCCTTCAGTACATCACATCGGCGGCACCAGCAGCGCCGGATCAATCCGTGCGTCGCGCCAGTTCATTCGCCAGTCCAGATGCGGCCCGGTCACCCGGCCGCTCTTGCCCACCGTGGCGACGATATCGCCCTTGCGCACCTGCTGGCCGACCCGGACGTCGAGCTGGTCGAGATGCATCAGGGTCGAACTCAGCCGATGCCCATGGTCAATGATCAGCGTCGCGCCTGTGTAGTACAAATCCGGTTCGGCCAATGTCACAACGCCATTGGCCGGGGCGCGTACCGGCGTTCCGAGCTGCGCGGCGATATCCACGCCGTAATGCGGCTGGCGCGGCTCGCCGTTGAGAATGCGCTGGCTGCCGTAGACGCCGCTGATGCGCCCGGTCACTGGCCAGGCAAAGCCGCTCAGAAACCAGGCTTGCGGAATATCGCGCCGGCGGGCGTCGCCCAGCCGGGCATTCTCGCGGCGGATGCGTTCGAGCACGGCGGGCGGCGGCGTCACTTTGTCCGGCGGCAGGCCATTGAGGCGCTGGCTGTCGTACTGGCGCTGGGCGATCATCAGTGCCCGCTCTTCGCGCCCGCCGTCAGGATAGAGGATGGTCCACCGCCCGCTTGGCGGCGCATCGCGGCCAAAGCCGAATACGAACGCACCATCTGGCCCGACAGTTATCGGTTGTCCGTTCAGCTCCATTCGGGTTCCCGGTGACGCCTGTCCGACGATCAACCCGCCCTGGGTCAGTTGTCCCTGCCAGCGCAATTCTCCGGCGCTGGCCGCCAGCAGCCATAGCATTAGACCTACGAATCCCAATCCTCGTCGCATCGCTAGCCTCTCCAATTCATGTGAATTACCGGGCTGCCAATGGGCGTATTGCCCGGATGCGCGCTATAGTACAAGCTCAAACGGAAACGCGCCGGCTTACCATCGTCATACCCCCTCAATAAGGAGAAGACATGGCCCAGCATTACGATCTTATCGCCATCGGCGGCGGCAGCGGCGGCCTGTCGGTGGTGGAACGGGCGGCCCGGCATGGCGCCCGCTGCGCCCTAATCGAAGCTGCCCGGCTCGGCGGCACGTGCGTCAACGTCGGCTGTGTGCCGAAGAAAGTGATGTGGTACGCCGCCCATCTGGCCCACGCGCTCGATGATGCGCCAGGTTACGGCTTCCGGCTGGATTACTTCGGTTTCGACTGGCAAAAACTGAAACTAGCGCGCGACCGCCTGGTGAGCGACATCAACGAATGGTATCTGGGTTATCTGGCCGAAGCCGGAGTCACCCTGATTCGCGGCTTGGCCCGCTTCGCCGACGCCCACACCCTGGCGGTCGGTGGCGAACGCTACAGCGCCGACCACATCGTCATCGCCACCGGTGGCCGGCCCCAGGTTCCCGACGTGCCCGGCGCTCGGTTCGGCATCACCTCGGACGGCTTTTTCGAACTGGACGCCTGTCCGGCGCGCGTCGCCATCGTCGGCAGCGGCTACATCGCAGTGGAGTTGGCGGGAATGCTGCACGCGCTGGGGGCCGAGGTGACCCTGCTGGTCCGCAAGGATCAGGTCTTGCGGTCCTTCGATGCGATGCTGCGCCAACAGTTGCTGGAACGGCTGCGCGAGGATGGCATTACCGTGCTGACCCACACCCAGGTGCGCGCGGTGGCACGGCTGGCCAGCGGGGCGCTCAGCCTGCATTGCGAGGGGCCAGGCAGCGCCCCGAACGTGAACGCGGTGCTGTGGGCCATTGGGCGCGAGCCCAACACCGATGCGCTCGATCTGCCGGTGGCGGGCGTAACGCTGAATCCGAACGGTTCCATTCCTACCGACCCGTATCAGAACACCAACGTACCCGGCATTTACGCCATCGGCGACGTGACCGAGCGGTTCCACCTGACTCCGGTGGCCATCGCCGCCGGTCGCCGCCTGGCGGATCGGTTGTTCGGTGGCCAGCCGGAACGCCATCTGCCCTACGCGAACATTCCTACTGTGGTATTTACCCATCCGCCCATCGGCGCGGTCGGTCTGACCGAGGAGGAAGCGCGACGGCAATACGGCGATGCGGTGCGGATTTACCAGACCCGGTTCCGCCCGATGTATCACGCTTTTACCGTCCGCCAGCCCCAAACGGTGATGAAGTTGGTCTGCATCGGGCCGGAGGAAAAAATCGTGGGTTGCCATCTGATCGGTGAGGGCGTGGACGAAATGCTGCAAGGGTTTGCGGTCGCCATCCGCATGGGCGCGACCAAGCGCGATTTCGATGACACGGTCGCCATTCACCCCACCAGCGCCGAAGAACTGGTCACGATGCGCTGAGCGCGGAATGCCTGGTCCACGGAAGACACGGAAGACACGGAATGATCTACGATGCGCTGAACGCGAGGATACTCAAGATGAAACGTCTGCTATTTGGGATTTTTATTCTGCTGTTGGCCGCCTGCGCCAACCGGCCCGGTGATGCCGAAATCCAGCGGCAGGTGACCGAGCGGCTGCTGGGCGAGGGCGGCAGTCTCTATGTCGTCGAGAACTTTATTAAAACCAACGGCTTCGACCCGGGTCAGAACGTCTACGTCGCTGAGGTGGAATACGATCTGGTATTCCAGAAGAGCCTGGCCGATCTGGCGCTGAACCTGCGCGACAGCAAGGATCCGTTGCTGGCCGGGCTGGACCTGGTGGCGCTGGGCATCAAGTACGGCCAGTTCCAGGCTGGCGAACGCCGCCATCGCGCCGAGAAGGTGACCTTCCACAAGACCGAGCAGGGCTGGCTGCTCCAGAACGAGCGTTGATTGGACTACTACGAGAACTGTCATGCCGATTCGTCCTTTTGAACAGCACGTCCCCCGCATCCATCCCTCCGCTTATGTGGACGATACCGCCGTGGTGATCGGCGATGTCGAAATCGGTGAGGATAGTTCGGTTTGGCCGCTGTGCGTGATTCGCGGCGACATTCAGAGCAT
The DNA here is from genome assembly GCA_018262135.1 of Pseudomonadota bacterium. Classification (GTDB taxonomy): domain Bacteria; phylum Pseudomonadota; class Gammaproteobacteria; order Competibacterales; family Competibacteraceae; genus Contendibacter. The sequence continues at coordinate 5,231 of JAGTSD010000108.1, forward strand.
CCGCATCGGTGCGCGCACCAGCATCCAGGATGGGACCATCATTCACGTCACCCACGACAGCCGGTTTTGTCCGGGCGGCCAGCCGACCCGCATCGGCAACGATGTCACGGTTGGCCACAAGGTCATCCTGCACGCCTGCACGATCGAGGATTATTGCCTGATCGGCATGGGCGCGATCGTGATGGACAAGGCGGTGGTGCAAGCGCGGGTCACCATCGGCGCCGGCAGCGTGGTGCCGCCCGGCAAGGTGCTGGAAAGCGGTTATCTGTACGTCGGCAGCCCGGTGAAGCAGGCCCGCCCGCTGAATGACCGCGAACTGGAGTTTCTCGAATACTCGGCCCAGAACTACCGGCGGCTGAAGGAGCGGCATCGGGCATTGATCGGGTTGGAATGACCGTACGCAGGGAATCTTACTCCAGTCGCAGCCGGTCGCCGATCCGGATGCCGCGCCGCCTCGCCTCGCCGGCGTTGATCTCCAGGATATAGCGTACCGTATCGGTATCGCTGGGGTAGATCGGGCAGTTTGGCTTCGTGCAGGGCGGTGTATCTGCCTGGATCTGGAGCAGCGTCCCGCCGGCGTCGAAATACAGCAAATCCAGGGGAATGTAGGTGTTTTTCATCCAGAACAGCGCGGGTCCCGGCGGTTGCACGAACAGCATTCCCCGCTCCGGAGGCAGTTCCTGGCGAAACATCAGCCCTTGCTGGCGCTCCTCGAGCGTTTGCGCCATTTCCACTTGAAAGGCCGCTGACCCGACCGTGACCCGCGCCAGATGCAGAGCAAACGCGGGTTCGCCCGTCAGCGTGGCCAATCCCCATAGCGCGGCAAAACCATGATGAATCTTCATCGCAACCTCTCCCATGCTTGAATCTCGCCAGCAGGCACGGTTTTCAACCCCAACGACCGCGCCTTGTCAGACTGGCCCCTTGTCGTCAACATAGGCGCCCTTGCTGGCCCAATCCCATCATACAACTTCCTACTCTCCATGCACTTTCAGGTATTCCAGACCGATAGCGCGGCGCGGCGCGGCCAACTCACGTTTGAACGGGGTACGGTGGAAACCCCAGCCTTCATGCCGGTGGGCACCTACGGCACGGTCAAGGCCATGACCCCAGAGGAACTGCGCGCCAGCGGCGCCGAAATCATCCTCGGCAATACTTTCCACC
>JAGTSD010000003.1 GCA_018262135.1 Pseudomonadota bacterium
GGCCGAAGTGGTCGTGCTGGCGGTCAAGCCCCAGATTCTGCAAGGCGTCGCCCGGCAGCTTGCCCCGGCGATCCAGGCGCGCCAACCGCTGGTGATTTCCATCGCCGCCGGCGTGCGCGAGCCGGATCTGCGCCGCTGGCTGGGTGGTGGATCGCCGGCCCTGGTCCGCACCATGCCCAATACTCCCGCTCTGGTCGGCAGCGCTGCCAGCGCCCTGTTTGCCAATGAATTCGTATCCGAGAAACACCGGCGCCAGGCGGAATCGCTGTTGCGAGCCGTTGGCGTCACGGTCTGGGTGGACGATGAAAGCCAGTTGGATGCCGTCACCGCTTTGTCCGGCAGCGGACCGGCCTACTTCTTCCTGCTGATGGAAGCATTGGAACAGGCCAGCCTGGCCCTGGGACTGGACCCCGCCACCGCCCGGCTGCTGACGCTGCAAACCGCCTTCGGCGCAGCCAAGATGGCGCTGGAAAGCGAGGAAAGCCCCGCGACCCTGCGCGTCCGGGTCACGTCGCCGGGCGGCACCACCGAACAGGCATTGGCGATTTTGCGTGAGGGCGGGATGGAACCCCTGGTCGCCCGCGCGCTGGAAGCCGCCCGCCACCGTTCCCGGGAACTGGGCGATCTGCTGGGGGGCCAGCTATGACTGCGACGATTTTTCTGGTTCAAACCATCTTCGGATTTTATGTGCTGGCAGTGATGCTGCGCTTTCTGCTGCAATGGGTACGGGCCGATTTCTACAACCCGCTGGTGCAGTTCCTGGTCCGCATCACCAACCCGCCGTTGCTGCCGCTGCGCCGGATCGTGCCGGGCTACCGGGGACTGGATCTGGCGGCAGTGGTGCTGGCCTTCGCTCTGCAACTGGTGGAGGTACTGCTGGTGGCCCTGCTGCTCGGCCAGCCTCCTGGCTTCGGCAGCCTGCTGCTGCTGACCGTGATGGAACTGCTCAAGCTGCTGATCAACATCTACCTGTGGGGGATCATCATTCAGGTGGTATTGAGCTGGATCAATCCCGATCCCCGTCATCCGGCGGCACGGGTGCTGGCCCAGTTGACCGCGCCGTTGCTGCGACCGGCCCAGCGCCTGCTGCCGCCGATTTCCGGCGTAGACCTGTCGCCGATGCTGGTCGTGGTAGCGCTGATTTTCCTGAGCCTGCTGTTGCAGGATTTTCTTGGGCTGTTAGCGGGGTTGCGCTGAGGCCATGGCCGCTGGCTACCGCTGGGAGGGCGCCGACCTGATTCTTCAGGTACGGGCGCAGCCCCGCGCCAGCCACGATGAGTGGGCAGGGTTGCTGAACGACCGGTTTCGGGTGCGCATTACCGCGCCGCCAGTGGACGGCCAGGCCAACGCGCATCTGCGGGAGTTTCTGGCAACGCTGTTCGGCGTGGCGAAAAGCCAGGTCACGCTGCTGGCCGGCGAGACCGGACGCGACAAGCGGTGGCGCATCGCCGCGCCGAAGCAGTGGCCGCCCGGTATCGAACTACCGGCCGCGCCGGGAACGCACCGGGCAGGCTGATTTTTTAAGCAACTGAAAATAGTATCTATTTACCCCAAGTCATGTCCGGTTGCCGTCAGACCTGGCGCCGATTAGACTTATTTCCCCATCCCACAGGGACATTACCGCGACGATCAGGAACCCATGCCGCACACTTTTCCACCCGATTCCGTCGGTCTGGTCACACCCCAGACTGCGCACTTTCATGAACCGCTGGCGCTGGACTGCGGCCGGTCGCTGGCGAACTATGAAATGGTTTATGAAATCTATGGGACGCTGAATTCTGACCGCAGCAACGCCGTGCTGATCTGCCACGCGCTGTCGGGCGATCATCACGTCGCCGGCTATCACGACGAGGACGATCCCGGTAAACCCGGCTGGTGGGACAACTGCATCGGTCCCGGAAAGCCGATCGATACCCGCGAATTCTTCGTGGTGTGCTGCAACAACCTGGGCGGCTGCAAGGGCTCCACCGGCCCGACGGCGATCAACCCGGAGAATCTCAAGCCTTACGGCCCGGATTTTCCCATCGTCACGGTCAAGGACTGGGTGCGCAGCCAGGCGCGGCTGGCCGACCAGCTCGGCATCGCGCAGTGGGCGGCGGTGGTCGGCGGCAGTCTCGGCGGGATGCAAGCCATGCAGTGGGCGATCGCTTTTCCCGACCGGGTGCGCCATTCCCTGGTCATCGCCGCCGCGCCCCGGCTGTCGGCCCAAAACATCGCCTTCAACGAAGTGGCCCGGCAGGCGATTCTGTCCGATCCGGACTTTCACCACGGCCACTACTACGAATTTGGCGTAGTGCCCCGGCGCGGGCTGATGCTGGCCCGGATGCTCGGCCACATCACCTACCTGTCCGACGAAGGGATGCGCGCCAAGTTTGGCCGCGAGCTGCGCGAAGGCAAAATGAACTTTAATTTCAACTTCGATACCGAATTTCAGGTGGAAAGCTACCTGCGCCATCAGGGCCACGCCTTCGTGGACCGCTTCGACGCCAACACTTATCTGCTGATTACCAAGACTCTGGACTATTTCGATCCGGCGGCCGATTTCGACGAGGATTTGTCGGCGGCTTTTCACCGGACCCAGGCGCACTTTCTGGTGATCGCCTTCACCAGCGACTGGCGGTTCGCGCCGGCCCGTTCGCGCGAGATCGTCCGGGCACTGGTGCGGGCGGGGCGCGAAGTGAGCTACGCTGAAATCCCGTCGGAATACGGCCACGACGCCTTTCTGATGCCGATTCCACTTTATCACGAGACGCTGCGCGGCTATCTGGCGCGGGTCGCCCGCGAGGTGAACAATCGTGCGGCCTGAACTGGAACTGATCAGCGAGTGGATTCGCCCCGGCGCGCGGGTGCTGGATCTGGGCTGCGGCGACGGCGCGCTGCTCGCTTATCTGCGCGAACACCGGCAGGTCAGCGGCTACGGTTTGGAAATCGACAGCACCAACATGCTCCAATGCATTCAGGCCGGGGTGAACGTCATTCACGCCGATCTGGAAGCGGGACTGGCGGATTTCGGCGAAAGCAGCTTCGACTACGTCATCATGACCCAGACCCTGCAAGCTGTCCGGCAAACCGAGGCCTTGCTGGATGAGATGCTGCGGGTAGGCCGGCAGGGCATTGTGACCTTTCCCAACTTCGGTTTCTGGCGCTGCCGGGTGCAGATTGCCTTGCAGGGACTGATGCCGGTAGTCAAAACCCTGCCCTATCAGTGGTACAACACGCCGAATATCCACCTGTTCACCCTGTACGATTTCGAGCAACTGTGCCGGCGCAAACATATTGACATCCTGCAACGCATGGTCCTCGACCATGCCCACCGTCCCCGGCTGGGGCCGAAGCTGTGGCCCAACCTGCTGGGCGAAATCGCCCTGTACCGGTTGGGCCGCGCCTGACCCACCGTTCAAGACCGGATTCTGGAGATTGACCCATGCTGATTTACCCCCTCCTTTCCCCCCATTCCCGGCGGAATCACCGCCTCATCCGCCCGCGCGGCTTCACCCTGATCGAAGTCATGGTCGTGGTGGTGATCCTGAGCATTCTGGCCGCCGTGGTCGTGCCGCGCATCATGGACAACCCGGACAAGGCTCGGGTGGTCAAGGCCAAGCAGGACATTCGGGTAATCAAGAACCAGATGGATTTGTACCGGCTGCACAACTTCCGCTACCCAACCACCGAGCAGGGTATGGAGGCGCTGGTGCAAAAACCCGCCGACGCACCGCACTGGCAGGAGGGCGGCTATCTGGACAAGCTGCCCAAGGATCCGTGGGGCAAGCCATATCAATACCTCAGTCCCGGCCAGCACGGCGATATAGACATCTACTCGCTGGGCGCCGACGGTCAGCCGGGCGGGGAAGGGGTGGACGCCGATATCGGCAACTGGAATCTGGATGAGTAGAGGCGGGGAATAGTGGCTAGTGGCTAGTGGCTAGTGGCTAGAAATCCACAATGATTACACCGCCGCGCGGCTTCACGCTCCTGGAAATCATGGTGGTGCTGGTACTGGTCGGCATTATCACCAGTTTCGCCCTGCTGTCGGTCGGCGGCGGTCCTCGCGAGCGGCTGGCCGAGGAAGGGCGGCGGCTGGCGGCGCTGGTGGAATTGCATCAGCAGGAAGCGATCCTGAGCGGCGAACTGCGCGGCATCCAGTTCAGCCGCGCCGGTTATGCGCTATTAAGTTTGAGCGAAAAAGGCGAATGGCAGTCCCCCGCCGCCGCTGATACCCTGATCCGCCATGCGTTGCCCGAGGATATCGCCCTGAGCCTGTGGGTCGAGGACCGGGCCGTGGATCTGAAAAACACCGGCAAGCTGCCGCAGGTGGTGCTGCTGAACAGCGGCGAAATCACGGAGTTCGTTGCCGTGTTCGATTTCGCCGACGACCGTTCCCCGAACGCACCGCGCTACCGCGTGGCCGGCGATGCGATGGGCCGGCTGACGACGGGTGAGGTGGTCCGGTGAAGCGCCAACCCGGCTTCACCCTGCTGGAAGTGCTGGTGGCGCTGGCAGTGCTGGCCATCGCCATGGGCGCGATCATCGGCGCCGCCACCCAAAGCATCAACACCGTCGCCACACTGCGCGATCAAACCTTCGCCAGTTGGATCGCCCTCAATCAGGTTAACGCCTTGCTGCTGGAGTCGAAACCGTGGCCCGAGGAAGGCTCCAGCAAGGGCAACGCTGAATTGGCCAACCGTACTTGGCGTTGGGAAGCACGGTTTTTCAAGACTGAAGATCCCGACCTGCGCCGCCTCGAAGTCACGGTGCGCGCCAGCGAAAATGGACCGGAACTCAACAAGCTGGTTGCCTTCAAGGGCAAGCCGCCGGAGAAGCCGCCCGATGCGGCCGACAATCGGTCCGAGGCCACGGATAAACCGACTGCACCCAAAGACAAGCCAACGAAACCTGAGGCATCGGTCACCGATCCCCAGGAAACTGATCCCCAGGAAACCCGACCCCAGTCATGAACAAGCCCACCCGTGGTTTTACCCTGCTGGAACTGCTGGTGGCCCTGGCGGTGTTTTCCATCATGGCAGTTGCTGCCTATGGTGGCCTGCGCAACGTGCTGTACACCCGCGCCGCCGTGGAGGAGCAAAACCGGCGACTGGCGGCGGTGCAACTGGCGGTTTACCGCCTGGAGCAGGATATCGAGCAGGCCGTGCCGCGTGGCATCCGCGACGAGTACGGCGAACCCCAGGGTGCCCTGCTCGGCGGGGCGCTCGCTGACGACCGCCTGACCCTGACCCGCACCGGCTGGGACAATCCCCTCGGTCAGCCGCGAGCGAACCTGCAGCGGGTCGCCTACCGGCTGCGGGACGGCCGGCTGTGGCGACGGTACTGGCTGGTTCTCGACCGGGGCGGTCTGATCGAACCGCGCGAGACGTTGCTGCTGGACCGGGTACGGGAATTCAAGACGCGATTTCTGGATCAGGACGACTGGCGTGACGACTGGCCGCCATCGTCAAGCAGCGATGATAGCAAACCGGATCCCGATCGTTTGCCGCGCGCTGTGGAAATCAGTCTGACCCTGGAGGACTGGGGTGAAATCACCCGCCTGTTGCCCCTGCCCGGTTAGCCGCGTCAGACGCCAGGTGGGTGTGGCCCTGATCACGGTGCTGCTGATCGTGTTCCTGGCCAGCATCGCCGCAGTCAGCCTCGCTGCCCTGCAACAATTGGCTATCCGCCGGAGCACGGTGCTCCTGCACCAGCAGCAGGCCCGGCTGTATACGCTCGGGGCCGAACAGTGGGCCATGATTATCCTGGCGCGTGACCGACAGAAGAACGAAACCGACCATCCCGGCGAGGAATGGGCCAGCCTGCCGCCCACCCTGCCCATCGAGGGCGGTACGATCACCGCGCGTCTGACCGACCTGCAAGGCTGCTTCAACCTCAACAACGTGTGGCGACCGGCAGCCGGCGAGCAGTCGCCTGCTCCCAACGAATCAGACGAGGATCAGGATCAGGATAAAGACGACAAAGACAAGGGCGAATCCCAGGATTCGGCCGATTCGGAGGCGAACGACGAATCCAAATCCAAGCCGGCCAAGCCCAAACTCCCAAAGGCCGAGTCCTCGGGCAAGGCGGGGCTGGAGCCCGCGCAGATCAAGATGCTGCAACGCCTGCTGGAAAGCCTCGAACTGAAGCCGGCGCTGGCGCAGGTCATCGCCGACTGGGCCGATCCCGATCCCGATCCCCAGTTTCCCGACGGAGCCGAGGACAGCGAATACACGGTCCTGAATCCGGCCTATCTGGCTGCGAACCGCCCATTCCTCGGTGTGTCCGAACTGCGGCTGGTGAAGGGGGTGGACCAGGAGGCCTATGCCAAGCTGGCGCCGCTGGTCTGCGCCCTGCCGCCTGGCACACCGTTAAACGTCAATACCGCACGAGCGCCCGTGCTGGCCGTGCTGGGGGAGGAGGCGCTGAAACCCACGGACCTCGAGCGCCTGCTCGAAGATCGGCCAGCGGAAGGCTACAAAAACGTGGACGAATTTCTAAACGCCGCAAAACTCACCGTGGAAGCGCCGGTCAAGGCATTGCTGAGCACCGCCAGTCAATATTTTCTGTTGCGGGCCGAGGCGCGGGTGGGCGATGGTCGCGCGATGCTATACAGTATGCTCTATCGCGATGAGAACGGCGTCCGCGTCCTGCGGCGCAATTTCGGCCATCAGGATTAAAACACCTTGCCCGCCCCTACTTGCTTCTTTCGCTTCCAAACTCCCGATCAGGCCGAGTGGCTGGTTTCCAGCGGCACGGGGGGGGCGGGGCGCGGTTCGCTCTCCGAACTGGCTGCTCAGACCACGGGGGCGCGCCTCCTGCTGATCGCGCCTGGCGAAGCGATCACCCTGCATCGGGTCCCCTTGCCCAGCCGCAAGCGATCCACATGGGCACGCGCCGTGCCGTATGCCCTGGAGGATCAGGTCGTCGAGGACATCGAGGCGCTACACTTTGCGCTGGGCGGTCTGCCTGAAGGTGGTCATCTGCCGGTGGCGGTGGTCAACCGGGATACGCTGCGCGGCTGGCTGGACGCCTGCGCGCAAGCGGGGCTGGTTCCCGCTGCTGTCATCCCGGAGCCCTTGCTGATCCCCTGGCAGGAGGGCGAGTGGACCTTGTTGCTGGAAGAGCGGCGGGCGGTGGTGCGTACCGGTCGCTGGGACGGCTTTGCTACCGAGCGGGATTTGCTGGAACTGCTATTGAACCAGGCCATGACCGAGGCCGGCGATGCCAAGCCGCAGCGGTTGCGCATCTGGGGCAATCCGCCACCGGCATTGACTGAAGCCGGTCTGGAACCGCACATCGAGGATAACCCAAGCGAACCGCTTCAGGTCTTCGCCAGCGCCTATCAACCGGCCGGCACGATCAACCTGTTGCAGGGTCCCTACAGCCCGCAGGCCCGCTGGGGACCCTGGCTGCGACCCTGGCGCGCGGCGGCGGCCCTGGTGGGTGCGTGGCTGCTGGTACAGGGCATCGGTCTGGCGCACGAACATTGGAGTCTGCGCCGCGAACAAACCGCGCTGCGGACGGCGATGGAACAGGTCTACAAGGATGCCGTGCCCGGCGCGACCCGGATCGTGAATCCCAAGGTCCAGCTGGAAAGCCGCCTGCGGGAGCTGCGTCCGACCCGCACCAGCAGCGGCGCCTTCCTCGAACTGCTCTACCGGGGCGGCCAACCGCTTGCCGGTTTCCCGGACGTCAACCTGCGCGGCTTCAGCTATCGCGACGGCCAACTGGATCTGGATCTGGAAGGGGGCAGCCCGGCAGTGCTGGACCAGCTCCGGCAAAAATTGAATCAGCAGACGGGACTGCAGGTCGAGATGCGCGCCACCCAGCGGGAAGGCCAGGTGGAAAGCAAGGTCACTCTGAAAAGGAGCCCTTCATGAAAGCCTGGTGGGAAGGCCTGAGCAGCCGCGAACGCCTGCTGGTGGCCGGCGGTGCAACGCTGACCCTGGTGCTGCTGCTTTACGTGATAGCGTGGCAGCCGTTTCAAGCCAGCCACCGCCGGCTGCGGCAGAGCGTCGCCGAGCAGCGCGTCGAACTAACCGCAATGCAGCAAATGGCCAGGGAAATCAAGCAACTGGGTGGATCGAGCGGGAAGCCGCCGGCGACGGAAGGCCGTTCCCTGTTGACCCTGGTGGATCAGACCGCACGGGCGGCCGGGCTGGGTACGGCCATAAAACGGGTTACGCCGCAGGGCGAAGACCGCCTCGGCGTCCAGTTCGACGCGGTCGAATTTGACAAGCTGGTGCCCTGGCTGGGCGCGCTGGAACGCGACCATCGTATCGTCATCGTCAATCTGAGCGTGGACCGCGCCGCCGCTGGCCGAGTGAACGCCCGCCTCATCGTCCAGGGCAGCCGGTCATGAAGCGCGTCCTGCGATATGGCCTGTTGGGCGTGCTGGCCTTTCTGCTGTCCCTGTTGCTGTTGGCGCCGGCCAACCTGGTTACCGACCGGCTTGCCGAACGTTTGACCGGTTTCAGCGTGCAAGCCGTCGAAGGGCTGGCGGCTGAAGGTTCCGCACGCGGTGTTCGGTGGCGCGGCGTCCGGATCGAGCAGCTAAACTGGAACTGGCAGGCGCTGGCGCTATTGACCGGCTGGCTGGAATTCCGGCTGGACACCGACGATCCCGAAATCGAGTTGAACGGTAAGGTTGGGATCAACCCGGGCCGCCGGTGGCGTTTGCGCGATGCCAGCGGCCAGTTGCTGCTCGCCCGGCTGGGCGCCCTGATTGGAGCCGCGAAGCTGCCGCTCCAGGGCGTGGTAAAATTCAACCTGCGGGAGCTGTCCACGAACGCCGCGGGCCAGCCGCAAACCGCCGATGGCATCGTCTATCTGCTCAACGCGCGCACCACCCTGGGCCAGCCGCTGAATCTGGGCGATTTCACTGTCCAACTGACGCCCGCGACCCCCGAGGGCATCCAGGGTGCGGTCAAGGATAATGACGGACCGCTGGCGCTGGAAGGCACGCTGAACCTGCTGCCGGATGGCCGCTACCGTTTCACCGGCCACGCGGCGGTGCGCGATGCCGGCAACCCGGCGCTCCGGCAGGCGATGAATATGCTGGGACCTCCCGGTGGCGATGGCCGCTGGGCCTTAAATTTTTCCGGTGTTTTGCCCCGATAAAGGGTAGTATTTTGCTCGTCCACTTCTGATTTCGAGGAACCAATAAGGGAGGTAAGCGCCGATGCAATCACAACCGCGCGGATTCTTGATCGCTCTGACGATGCTGGCGCTGGCCGCCTGCGCCAGCCAGCCGGCCCCGCCAAAGGTCCAGCCTTCAACGACGATCAGCGGCGATGCGGTATTTCCGGCGCCACCGGAACTGCAACCCCAGATCGCATTCTGGCGCAACGTCTATTCGAAGTGGGGACGCAACCGGGTCGCGCTGCACGACGACCGCTATCTCGATCTGGTGTACGGCGTCCTGACCCTGCCCGGTGAAATCGGCGAAAACCAGACTCCCGAACAGAAGGACTTCGTCAAGGGGCATCAGGAGAACCTGCGGTCCATTTTGCGCCAACTGGAATTCAAGGTAGCCGCCAACGCACCTCTGACGCCGGCCGAGCAGAAGCTGGTGTCCCATATCCGGGCCAGCAGTGGTGGTCCCGGCGCCATCGCCGGCACCAGCGAGCGGCTTCGCACGCAGCGCGGCATGCGCGAGCGCTTCAAGCGGGGGCTGGAAATCAGCGGCCGATACGACGCGGCGTTTCGCGGCGTGTTCCGCGAAGCGGGCCTGCCCGAGGATCTGGCCTACCTGCCCCACGTTGAGTCGTCCTTCCAGAACCACGCCGCCTCCTCGGCCGGTGCGGTGGGCATGTGGCAATTCATGCCCGGCACCGCGCGCCATTTCGGCATGTTGAACGCGGCGGTAGACGAACGGCGCGATCCTGTAGCCTCGGCGCAAGGCGCGGCCCGCTATTTGGGCAACGCCCACGATCAACTGGGGAGTTGGCCGCTCGCGCTGACCTCCTACAATCACGGTGTAGGCGGTATAAAACGCGCCCAGGCAGCCTACGGCAACGATATTGTCGCCATCGCGCGCCATTATTCCGGGGCTGGCTTTGGCTTTGCCTCGCGCAATTTCTACACGGAATTCCTGGCGGCCCGCGACATCGCCCGCAGTCCCCAACGCTTCTTCCCGGAAGGCGTCCGCTATGAACCGCCCTTGAACCTGGACCGGGTGCGGCTGCGGCAAACGGTCAATACCATGACGCTGGCAACTTATTACGACGTGAGTCCGGGGGAACTGGTCAGCTTGAACAAGGCCTGGAATCCAGCGGCCCAAAACGGCCGAATCGCCCTGCCGGCGGGAACCCTGGTGTGGCTGCCGGCTGGAACAGTAGCGCGACTGGCACAGCGGGGCACCGCCGACCGGGCGCTGGCACTGGCCGACCCGGTCGCCACCGGTCGGTTGCGCTGATTGGGAAGACCTCCCAAGAGATTGGCAACAAAAAACCCTCCCATCCGGGGAGGGTTTTTTGTTCGACTGGGTCAGCCCAGCTTCTTGAGAAACTCCACAGCCCGCTCCTTCTGCTTGACATTGCCTTCCTGCAACACTTCCTCCAGCAGGCTGCGCGCCCCGACCTGATCCCCCATGTCCAGATAGGCTGAGGCCAGATCGAGCTTGGTCTCCACGTAGTCGGCATTATCCATGCCTCGAACTGAAATACCACCGACCTTCTCTTCCTGGCCGCCGCGTTTCGAAGTATCGCCACCGAGGCTTTGCAGGGCTTCATCCAGCTTCAACGAATCCTCCTGTAACCCATGCCTGGCCATTTCCTGGGTGACATCGGCGAATTCAAACTTCAAATCCGGCATCGCGGCACCCCCTGGGATGGCGGCAGCAGGCGCCAGGGATGGCGGCTCGGTCGCAGGTTCCGCGATACCCAGTTCCAGCGTCGGCAACACGGACGGTTTTCTTGTGCCCCCGGTCTCCAGTTTCATCTCCAGCGGCGGTAGTTCGGAAGACTGCGGCCGAGCGATCTTGTCCAGACCCAGGTCGCCGAAATCGAAATCCAAACCATCCAGCCGCAAATCGGACGGCAGTTCGGCCTGCGGCGACGCTGGGGATTCCCGCTCCCCCTTCTGCTTTTTCTCCTCCTGCTCTGCCCGTTCGGCTGGCATCTCCTCGAACGGACTGACCTCCCGCCGGGTAACCGATGCCGTGGGCGGCTCGGCCTCGAGCAGCGGCGCCTTGATCTCCCCCGCAGGCGTCGCGCCCTGACGGACAGCGGCTGCAGGCGATGGCTTTTCACCGAGATCAAAATCGAAGTCCTTGAGCAGTTCTCCAATGGGTCTGGCCACAGGCGCGGCCGTGGGACCAGGTGAGGGTTCGACTCTGTCCAGAGCCGCCGCGGCGGCAGGCCGTGGCCGCGCAGATCTCGGCTCGCGTAGTTGCGCCTGGGTTATCGGGACGCTTCGCGGTTCGACAACCGCCGTGGACTCGCCTTCCGGGAATCCCAGTGTACCCGCTTCCACCACCGACGGCTTCGGCCGGGCGGGACGCCGCAACAGTGGAAGCAGGATCAGCGCAGCAATCGCGAGCGCGATCAGCGCGATGGCGATCCAGACCACCGGGTCACTTATCCAGCCAGACTCAGCTTCAGCAGGTAGCGCAGGGGCGGGCGGCGGCGCGGCGGGCGGCGCGGTGACTGCCTCCGGTTGTGGCTGGGCAGGAGCAGGCAGCGACGCGGCGGGCGACGCGGTGACTGCCTCCGGTTGTGGCTGGGCAGGAGCAGGCAGCGGCGCTTCCGGCTGAGGAGTGGTTGCCTGCGGAACGATTTCCCGTGGCTGTTCGGAGGACGGCGGCAACGGCAAAACGGGCGTAGCAGGCGGCGCCACCTCTGCCACCGGAGTCGTGGGTAACGAAGTCGTGTCAACTGACGGGGGTGGCGTACCGGGTTCGGTGGTCGCGGATGGGGGCGGCAATTCCGGCATGGACGCAGGCGGCGGACTGGTCTGCGTCAAATCAACTGGCGCAGGAGCGATCACCGGTGCAGGGGTAGCAGACGCCGCGGCCAGTTCCGGGACCGGCGGCGCCGGCGGGGGCGCGCCCAGCGCCTGTGGTGCCGGCACCCTGAGCGTAGCACCGGAGCGGAGAGTATTGGGATTGCCGTTGGCGAAGGCCGTCGGATTGCCCGCTACCAGGATGGCCATCATCTGCGGCAGACTGATCGCAGTCGAGGGCCGAACCCGGTTGGCAACAGCCGCCAGGGTCTCGCCGGGCTTGACCGGTCCATAGAACGAAGCGCCTTCAAAGCTGACCGGCGGCGCGGGCGGCAGTTGTGGAGCCACGGGCGCTGCGGCCACCCTGGGTGGGGGTGCCACGACCGGTGGCGGCGGGGGCGCCACGACCGGCGGCGGCGGGGGTGGGGGCTGGCGGTTCGCGTACAACTCGGGATCGAGTTGAATGGTAAACTCGCGAATCATTCGGCCTCGCGGCCAAACCAGTTCCAACAGCAGATTGAAGTTCGGTTCGCGAATCGGCCCGACCGATGTCACCCTGACGACGCTCCGGCCCCCCGGAGGGGTCTGCACCGAAAACCGTAGCTTCGATAGAAACTCCAGCCGTTCGACGCCCGCCCGATCAAACTCCTCCTGACGGGGAATTCGCGCGACCAGCCCGGTCAGCTCGGCGGGATTGCTGGTAATCAGAGGCAGTTCGGCTTCGAAGATCTGGTTGAGCGCCGAGCGCACCTCAAGTTGGCCAACGCCCAGGGCGAAAGCGCACCATGGCGCCAGCAGCCCGGCTAAAAAGAAGAGTCGGAGTAATATCCTGGTCGGCATGGAACCTGTCTCCATTCCGCCGCCGGAAGGTCGTGATGCCGGCGGGATGAGCTTGGATACCGCCGCCGACGCAATCGAGCCGGCGGCCGTTCCGCCTGGAACCGCGGGCGACACGCGGCGGTTCCAAGCTTCCCTTTAAAGATACTCCTTAATTGGGATTTCCGCGATTTGGATGCGCGATGAAATTTTTCGGCCAAGGACCGTTTGCAACCCTGCCCGGCTCAGCGTTCCAGCAGGATGCGCAACATCCGCCGCAATGGCTCGGCCGCACCCCACAGCAACTGATCGCCGCAGGTGAACGCCGCCAGATACTCGGGGCCCTGGTTGAGCTTGCGCAGCCGGCCCACCGGTACGCTCAGGGTTCCGGTGACAGCAGTGGGCGTCAATTCGCGGATGGAAAGCTCGCGCTCGTTGGGCACCACCTTCACCCAGTCGTTGGCCGTGCCGATGATCTCCATCAGTTCGTCCAGCGGGGCATCACGGGTCAGCTTGATGGTCAACGCCTGACTGTGGCAGCGCATCGCGCCGACTCGCACACAGATGCCGTCGATGGGAATCGGCTGGTCCGAACGACCGAGAATCTTGTTGGTCTCGGCCTGCCCCTTCCATTCCTCGCGGCTCTGGCCGTTGTCCAGTTGCTTGTCGATCCAGGGGATCACGCTGCCGGCCAGCGGAACTCCGAAATTCACGGTTGGAAAATCGCTGGAGCGGAGGGTTTCAGCCACAATGCGATCGATTTCCAGAATCGCCGAGGCTGGCTGGTCCAGCCGGTCGGCCACTGCATGATGAATCACGCCCATCTGCTGGAGCAGTTCGCGCATGTTCTGGGCGCCGGCGCCGGAAGCGGCCTGATAGGTCATGGCGGTCAACCACTCCACCAGTCCGTGGGCAAACAGCCCGCCCAAGCCCATCAGCATCAGGCTGACCGTGCAGTTGCCACCGATGTAATCCTTGACGCCCCGCGCTAGCGCATCCTGAATCACGCCCCGGTTCACCGGGTCCAGGATGATGACGGCGTTGTCTTTCATCCGCAGGGCCGAGGCAGCGTCAATCCAGTAGCCCTTCCAGCCGGTGGCGCGCAGTTGCGGATAAATTTCGTTGGTGTAGTCGCCACCCTGGCAAGTGATGATGATGTCCAGCGACTTCAGTTCGGCGATGGATTTGGCATCCTTCAGAGCCGGAGTATCCCGACCGATGGCTGGCCCCCGGCCGCCCACGTTGGAGGTGGTAAAAAACACCGGATCGATCAGGGCGAAGTCGTTTTCCGCCAGCATCCGCTCCATCAGCACGGAACCCACCATGCCACGCCAGCCCACCAACCCTATACGCTTCATCATCTAAACGCCTCTAAAAAATTTGTCCAGTTAGAACCCATCACTCAACACCATCGTCCCTGTCCCCGCCCCACTACTCCGCCAGCGCCGCCACCACGGCATCGCCCATCGCCTGCGTGCCCACCGGGATCATGCCGGGCGCCATGATGTCCATGGTACGCAAGCCCTTGTCCAGCACCCGGCCCACCGCACGTTCGATTCGTTCGGCCTGATCCGGCGTGTTCAGGGTATGGCGCAGCAGCATCGCCGCCGACAGGATGGTCGCCAGGGGGTTGGCCACGCCCTGGCCGGCGATGTCGGGAGCGGAGCCGTGAATCGGTTCGTACAGCCCCTTGCCGCTGGCATCCAGCGAAGCCGACGGCAACATGCCGATGGAACCGGTCAGCATGGCGGCGCAGTCGGAGAGAATATCGCCGAACAGGTTGCCGGTCACGATCACATCGAACTGTTTCGGCGCGCGGACCAGTTGCATGGCGGCATTGTCCACGTACAGGTGCGACAACGCCACGTCGGGGTAGTCTGATGCGACCCGCTCGACCACCTCCCGCCACAACTCCGAGGTTTCCAGGACGTTGGCCTTATCCACCGAGCAGAGCCGCCGGGAACGCTTGCGAGCGGTCTCGAACGCTACTCGGGCGATGCGGGCGATCTCCGCCTCGCGGTAAACCATGGTATTGAAACCTTCCCGCTCGCCGCTGTCCAGGGTTCGGATGCCGCGCGGCTGGCCGAAATAAATGTCGCCGTTCAACTCGCGCACGATCACGATGTCTAACCCGGAAACGATCTCCGGCTTGAGCGCTGAGGCTACGGCCAGTTGAGGATAGAGCAGGGCCGGACGCAGATTGGCGAACAATTCCAGATCGGCGCGAATCGCCAGCAGGCCGCGTTCGGGGCGCAGCGGCCGGTCCAGCTTCTCCCACTTCGGCCCACCCACTGCGCCAAGCAGGATGGCGGCGGCGGCGCGGGCCTGATGGCGGGTCTCCTCGGGGTAAGGCGCACCGAGCGCATCCACCGCGCACCCGCCCAGCAGGCCGTATTCCAGCGTCGCATCCAGGCTGTGTTCCTGGCGCAGGCATTCCAGCACCTTGACCGCCTCGGCAACGATTTCCGGACCGATGCCATCGCCGGGAAGAATCAGGATCTTATGAGTCATGAGTTTTCCTTTTGAACTCCGTACTGCACAAAATGGCCGAAAGCTTAAAACCCGTTCGTTGATAACACAAATTCCGGTTCCAACGCCCGGGCGCGCGGCGTGGTTTGCAAAATCCTCCGCACTGGTTACGCTAGCGCTCCATCAACATAAATTTGATATTTCCTCTTTATCCGTGTTTTCCGTGTCTTCCGTTGACAAAACCATCATCACCCTCCCATGCACCGCGACGACATCCTGGCTCTTCTGGTTTCTCTCGGCATCACCGGCCTGCTGCTGTGGGGGCTGGTGTATTTCGTGACCGAATGGTGGGGACGGCTGCCCAAAACAGTCGCTCTCATCCTCTTCATCCTGCTGTCGGTGATGGTGATCGGTTACCCGATTTATGCCCTGGCGCGCTGGTCGGATCGCTATCTCAAGCGGGTCCAGGAGGCCCGGGCCCAAGGCAAAAAAACGCCGGACTAAAATCTGCGCTACCTGTCCCCATGTTCGGACTGTTCCAAAACTGGCGCCGGCGACGCCAGCTCGAACGTGCCCGTCTTCCGGAAGCGGAATGGCAGGCAACGGTCGCCAATCTGCCGGCGCTGGTGGGCATGACCCCGGCGGAACTGGAACAATTGCGCGATCTGGCGACGCTGTTTCTGGCGGAAAAGGCGCTGGAACCGGCGGGCGAATTGGAACTGGCCCCGGAAATGGGGCCGCTGATCGCCGCCCAGGCCTGCCTGCCGATCCTCAAGCTGGGACTGGACTACTACCAGGACTGGAGCGCGGTGATCCTGTATCCCGAAGGTTTTCTCGCCCATCACGAATACACCGACGCCAACGGTCTGGTCCACAGCGTTCACCGCCCCCTGATCGGCGAGGCCTGGGAGCGCGGCCCGGTGATCGCACAAGCTGGACATGCTGACCGGTGCAGTCAACGGCCTGCCGCCGCTACACCGGGGCATGACGGTGCGAAACTGGAGCCGCGCTTTCAACACCGCCTACGAACACCTGGGCCGGCAGGTGGACCGGGGCCGACCGACGGCGCTGGATCCCTACGCCGCCGACAGCCCCGCCGAATTTTTCGCCGTTGCCAGCGAAGTGTTCTTTGAAACGCCTGCGGTAATCGCCGACACCTATCCCGCTGTTTACGTTCAGCTTCGGGCGTTTTACCGGCAGGATCCGCTGGCCCGGCGACCTAATGCTCCCCCTCCAGGCGCAGCCGCTCCTCCTGGTCCACCACCTCAATACGGGTGAACCCGGCATCCGGTACGGCCACCAGCAGGCACGGGCTGGTCATGACCTGCGCTCGCAGGCGATCGGGCAACGGTTCGCGCCAGTCCACCCGGACCGTCAACACACCGTCGCGCACGACAGCGACCTTGTCGGCCAGGGTCAGTCCATAACCGGCCG
>JAGTSD010000109.1 GCA_018262135.1 Pseudomonadota bacterium
TCTGGGCGTATTTCAGCGTCACCTTGATCGGCAAACCGGGCATCAGGTTGGCGATGTCCTGGGTGAACATGTTGGGGCGGTGCTGGCTGAGCAACGCGGCGCTGCGGCCCTCGCCCTTGGCTTTCTCGAACGTGGCGCGGGCTTCCTCGATGCGCTGGATGGTGGCCTGAATCCGCTCGTCGCCGACTTCCATCGTCATGGCGTTGACGGCGGCGGTTTCGTTGAGCGGGAACAAGTAAGTGGCGTGAACCGCCTGATTCAAAGGATTGGCGAAGGTCTGGGTCACCGTCACCAGCGCCACGTCGCCCTGCACGTCAGCGTCAATGTCGGTCTTGAGCAGCGGCAAGGTCACGGGCTTGCCGTCCACTTTGGCTTCGATGCGCCCGCCCAGGTCGTCGGGAACGACCGCCAGCGCGGTGCTTAAAGGCAACCAGGCCAGCATGCCGATCAGGATAATTCGGATGGTCTTCATGAGTGGATTCTCCAAGGGTCACAGTTTCACGGACAGGGGTTGAGAAGGGGTTAGGGAGGGGGGTAGCGGCAAATCCAGTGCCCGCCACACCGCGACATCGAAGGTTTCCGCCGCTTCCACCGGCAGTTCCCAGGGCGCGATGCGCTGAATCATCCGCCAGGTCGTTCCAGGCGCTTGCAGCCAGCGCCACACCGCCTCGGCGACGTGGGCCGTCCATTCCCCCCGCTCCGAGACATAACTCACGGTCACCCGCCAGACACGGCCCTGCGGATCGGTGCTGCGGTAAACCGCGCTGGGAATGGAGCTGCCGGTTTGGCCGAGATAGCGCACCGCGTGGCCGGCGCCGGTCAGGCATTCCTCCGGGGCATGGAGATGACGTAGCGGCGCGGAGGTGCTCACCACCAGCAGACCGTAGGGACCATAGGCGGCCCGCGCCGCCCCGCCGCCATAACGGGTGAAGTAACCGCGCTCCTGAGCCGTGAGCGCGCCGGGCTGCGCGGCGTAAACGGCGATGTAACCGGGCAATCGCGGCGCGGGCTGAGGCCGGGCCACGTCCAGCGGTTGCGGCGGCAGTGCGACGATCCCGCCGCAGACGGCCAGAAACGCCAGCCCCGTGAGCGGCTTGACCGAAAACAGGCGTTCACCCTCTCCCTCCGAACCCTGCCCACAAAACTCCCTCCCCCCTTGTGGGGGAGGGTTGGGGTGGGGGGTGCGAACGGTTATCGGGACCGCGCCGCCGCGACCGCGCCGCGCCCACAACAGGAGAGGCAGTGCCGAGAGGCCCAGCGTGAGGAGTCCGATCAGGCTGTGCCAAGGTTCAGCGAACACATCCACGCCGCCCAGCGCCTCACGGTAAACCAGGCCAACAGCGATGAGGACGATGCGCAAGCTGTTTCCCAGCGTCGCCGCCGCCAGCGCCAGCAGCGCGCCCCCGCAGGCGTAGCGGGGAGTCGGGCGGGTCAGCACAGCGAGGGTGACCAACAGCAACAGCAACAGCAGCAAACCGCGCGTCCCCGAGCAGGGCAGATCCACCAGCACGCTCTGTCCCTGCCATTGCAACTGAATCCCCTCGCACTGGACCGGAGCGGCCAGACCGAGCGTAGCGCAAGCGCCCACGGCAGAAATTTGTTGCAAGGCAAAGCCGAAACAGCGTTGCAGGATGCGTTCGACGGGCAGGGCCAGGGCGAACAGCAGCGCCAACCAGCCGGGCGCCAGCGGGCGGACACGGCGGTCCAGGTTCAGCAGCAAACCGATGGCGTAGACGTCCACCGCCAGCGCCGCCGCGCCGAGGACGTTGATCCCCAGCCACTGCCCCAGCAGGCGAATGGCGGCGGTTAGCGCCAGCAACCGCAGCCCAACTTGGCGTTGTCGCGCGTTGCAAATCTGCAACGGGCTGGTCGCACTCCACAGCAGCAGGCTGAAGGTCAGCGCCGCCACCCAAACCCCTTGGGAATCGTAGGCGGGATCGAACCAGGTCCCCATCAGCCACAGCAGGGGATGAACGGCCAGCAGCGCCAACCCCAGGATCAGGGCGGCAGGACCCAGTAGCGGAAAAATCGTGTAGCGCATGGCGTGTCTCCGGTAACTCGCCAGCGCAGTATCAGGAGGGGGTGTGCGCGCTTCATGGCGCGCTCGTGCAAGAGGGTGGAATGATGGTGCAAAACCGGTGCAAGCGGGTTCGCCGCTGGCGCTCATCCTCGCCAGGGCTGCATGAAACCGCTGGAGTTTTCTATTCGGGCCGGCGCCTGCCCGCCGTTCGTTCGCGCATGAAGAGCCGATACAGCACCGGCACCACGAACAGGGTCAGCAGGGTGGAAAAGGCCAGCCCCCAGACGATACTGGCCGCCACCGGTCCCCACAGGAGCGACTTGCCCGCCAACCCGAACGCCAGCGAAAACAGCCCGGCGATAGTGGTGCCCGAGGTCATCAGGATGGCGATCACCCGCCGGCGGGCGGCGTAGAGCGTGGCGTGCAGGGTGGACATGCCGGCGGCGCGACGGGCGTTGGCGGCATCAATGAGCACGATGGCGGCGTTCACCGCGATGCCGGTGAGCGCGATCACCCCGTAGAGCGTGTAGAGCGATAGCGGATTACCCGACACGAGCAGGCCCAGGGTAACGCCGGTAAAGGCCAGCGGCACGGTCACGAGAATCAGCAGGGGCTGAAAGTAGCTGCGGAACTGGGTGGCCAGAATCAGATAGATCAACCCCACGCCGAGCAGGAACAGCGGCCCCATGGCATCGAGCGATTCGTAGATGTCGTCCAGTTCGCCGGAAAAATCGAGATCCACCCCCGGATAGCGCGCCCGGATTTTCTCCCATTCGGCGCGGAGCCGATTGTTCGCGGCCAGGGTATCGGTTTGTTCCTTGTCGAGATCGGCTTCCACCGTGATGGCGCGGCGCAGGTTCCAGTGCCGGATCAGGCCCAGGCTCTCGCGTTCCTCGGCGACCAGCAGCGCACCCAGCGTCGTCGTGCCACCACCGGGCAGGGCGACCGGGTCATCGAGCAGTTCGCGAATCCGATCCACGGTGCGCGGCGCGGCCCGGACTCGCAGTTCGACCTTTTCGCCCCGGTCGCGCAAGTCGGCCACCACCTCACCGTCCACGTGCAGCCGCACCAGCCGGGCAACCAGGCCAGGATCGAGACCGGCGTTGCGGGCGGCGTTCACGTCCACCCGCAGGCTGAGTTCGTCGCGGCCCGGCGTATCGTTGTCCACCACATCGCGGGCGCCGGGAATCTTCGCCACGATGCCCTTGACCGCGTCGGCGGCGGCGCGCAACTCCGCACGGTCGTCCGCCCGGACCTTGACGCTGATCGGCTTGGCGGTCGGCGGACCGCCCGAAAGCTTGAGAAACGAGATCGTCGCCCGGCCGGGCGTTTGGGTGACGGATTCGCGCATCCCCTCGATGATATCATCCAGCCCGCGAACGCCCGGCCGGGCCGGATTCAGGGATACCGCGATCTGGCCGTACTGGTCGCCGTACAGCGGTTCCATCTCGGTGAACTTGATGCCGGCCAGCGAAGTGACCGAACGGGCTTCGCCCTCGCGCAACCCGGCGCGCACCCGCTTCTCGACCTGCAAAGTCTGCCGCAGGGTTTCCTCGATGGGCGCATTGGGCGGCATGTCCACGTTGACGTAGTACAGCCGGATCGGGTCGAAGGCGAAGAACTGGAATTTCACCAGCCCGACGCCCACCGCCGCCGCCGCGCCGAGAAACAGGGCGAACACCACGCTCAGGTAAAGTTTCGCGTGGCGCATCCCATGGATCAGCAGCCGGGTGTACTTGACCCGCAGCAGGTGGGTCCATCGCTCGCGCAGCGCCTGAGAACGCGAGCGACCGATGGCCTGTTTCCCCAGTGCCACGACGTGCGCGGGCAATATCCAGAACGCCTCCATCAGGCTCACGACGAGTCCGACCGTCACCACGAAAGGGATGACGAACATGAACTTGCCGATGATACCGGGCAGCAGCATCAGCGGCAGGAAGGCCGCGATGGTGGTGGTCACCGCCGCCAATACCGGCAGACCGACTTCGCGGATGGAATCCAGAGCAGCGTGCAAGGCTTCCATGCCGCGCTCCATGCGGAAATACATGGCTTCCACCAGCACTACGGCATCGTCCACCAACATGCCGAGCACGATGACGATGCCGAGCAGCACCGAAACGTTGAGGGTGAAGCCGACCGCGTCCAGCAGCACGAAGCTCCCCATCACCGAGAACACCACGCCCAGCGCCACCAGAGCGGAGATGCGCGCGCCGAGGAACAGCCAGCAGGTGCCCAGCACCAGCAGCAGGCCGACGATGGCGTTGCTCTGCATGATGCCCAGCGCCTCGCGGGTCGCTACGGTCTGGTCGTCGGCCAGAACCAGCTTCAGGCCGCTGCCCGCCAGCACCGCGTTTTTGCGGTCGAGGTAGTCGCGGATGCGGCCGACCAGTTCCAGGGTATTCGTATAGCTGATCTTGTTGACCGACAGCATCACGCCTGGCTGGCCGGCCATGCTGGCAAGTTGCAGCGGATCGTCGCGCCCGCGCCGCACCTTGGCCACGGTGTCCAGCGGCACCCGGGCATTGGCCGCGCCGGGCGGCTGCAAGTAAAAACTCGCCAGCAGTTCGGGGTCGGCGGTAGTCCCGCTCACCCGGACCAGCCATTCGCCGTCGGTGGTCTCGACCTTGCCGGCGAACACGTCGCGAAACCACAGCCGCAGCGCTTCGGCCAGATCCGCCGCCGTCAGTCCCCGTGCAGCCAGCGCTGGCGGACTGAATTCCACCAGCACCTCCGGGTCCTGAAAGCCCAGCGCCAGCACCTGATCAACGCCGGGAATCTGTTCCAGGTCCTCCTTCACCGTGCGCGCGGCGAAGCGCAGGGGTTCGTCGTCGGCCTGGCCGGTCAGCACCACCATGGCGGTGGGAAAACCGTTGGACGTGGTGATTTCGAGGATTTCCGGGTCCAGCGCTTCCACCGGCAGTTCGGCGTTGGCCTTGTTCTGGATTTCGCGGCGCAGGTCGTTGATCCGCTTGTCGAACACCCGCACCGGGATTTCGCGGAACCGCACCAGGATGTTGGAAACGCCCTCGCGCGAGGAGCTGACCACGAACTTCACGTCCTGGACGTTGCGGATCGAATCCTCCAGCGGGTTGGTGATGCGCTTTTCCACATCCTCGGCGGAAGCGCCGGGCAGGGCGGTGGAGATATTGACCCAGTTGAAGTTGATCTCGGGGTCCTGCTCGCGCGGCATGTGGGTGTAGGCGAGCAGGCCCATCGCGATCACCACCACGAAGGCGATGTTGGCCAGCGGATGGTTGGTGATCAGGGCGCGGGCGAAGCGCATGTCAGCGCGCTCCGTCGGCGACGGTGACCGGCTGGCCGTCGGCCAAGCCTTGCTGGCCATCCACCACCACCAGGGTTTCGGGCGGCAGCGCCACGGCGAACGGCCGGCCTTCCTGCGCGGTGGGCGCTGACACGAAGCGGGCGCGACCGTTTTCCACCACGAATGCGCCCAGCGCCTGTTCGCGCTTGACCAGCAATTCGGGCGGCAGCAGCGCGCCCGGCGTCATCCAGCGCAGCGTGCCGCTGCTGCCGGCGGGCGCGGCCCGGTCGCCGAAGGCCAGCCGCGCGACCCGGGTACGGGCCGCTGCGTCCACCACCGGCGACAGTCGCAGCAGGTTGACCGGATAACGCCGGTCCTGGCCGTCGAACGTCAGTTCGCTGGCGCGGGGCAGCGCGTCGGCCTGAATCGCCTGCACCTGGGCTTCGATTTCGGGCGGCGCCAGATCCACCAGCCGCAGCAGGGTCGTGCCCGGCGTGGCCGTGGCGCCAACCTGGGCCTGGCGTTCCAGCACCACGCCGGCGAACGGCGCCACGATGCGGCATTTTTCCACGTTGCGCGCCGCCACCGCCTGCTGGGCCCGTGCGACCTCGAGATCGGCCTCGGCGGCCTGGACGCCGGTTTTCAGCTCGAGCACCGCATCGTCGGAAACGAACTGTTTTTTCCGCAGCACCAGCGCCTGCCGTTGCCGTTGCTCGGCCAGCGCCACCCGCGCCCGGGCCGCCGTCACCTGGGCGTCGGCCTGGGCCTGGGCCAGCCGGTAATCGGCAGCATCGAGTTCCAGCAGCAGTTGCCCGACCTTGACGGTACTACCGACCTCGGCATGGACCCGCGCCACCCTGGCCGTCACCTCAGCGGCGATCCGGCTGTCGTTGGGGGCGATGACGTTGGCCGGCGCCGTGCCCCGGTCGGGCAAGGCCACCTCGCGCAAGGGCCGGACGCCGACTTCGACCGGCGCGGCGGGCTGGGCCAGCGCGACAAAGCAGAGGAGCAGACCGACGGGAAGCAGAACGAATCGCGGCATGGCTAG
>JAGTSD010000110.1 GCA_018262135.1 Pseudomonadota bacterium
CATGATGGCGGCTCGCCGTTGACGCGGCGGGCTAGATGCGCCACGACCCGCCTCACGTATTGTTGGGTTTCGGGATAAGGGGGAATTTGCCGGCCGTAGCGGTCGACTCGGTGTTCTCCGGCGTTGTAGCCGGCGATGGCCAGCGTCAAATCGCCGTTGAAATAGCGCAGCAACCAGCCGAGATAGCGCGTCCCGGCCCGCAGGTTGCGCTCCGGATCCGTCCGCGCCGCGCGGGGCAATCCGAAGCGCTCCGCCGTTTCGGGCATCAGTTGCATCAGGCCCACCGCGCCCTTCGGTGAAACCGCCCTGTCGTCGTAACGGGACTCCACCGCGACGACGGCATGGACCAGGGCGGCGGGCAGGCCTTCTTCCGCCGCCACCCTTTCGATCAGCTCGGACCAGTTCGCCCCCGCCGGATACCGGTTGCGGGAGATCGGAGGGCCACGATCGGCCGGGATCCGGGTGAAGGGGCCACGCGGCGTGGCCTGGAGGGCCACCGCCAGTTGGTATGCAGCCGCATTGATCGTGATGCGGGGCTGAGTCGCCGCCCGCAACGGCAAGGTGGCGGGGTCCCAGCGCAACGCCAAGGGGCCGACGTACAAGGTCAGTCCCGCTTGTTGGCCGGCGGCCAAGACCGTTTCCATGGCTTCTCGCGTTGCGGGGTAGACCGTTTCACAACGCGACCCCAGACATAACCGCACCGTCCAGGGCCACGGCGTCGGCTCCCGCGCGTAGGCCGACTGCCGACCCGACGCGCGTAACGCCCTGTGATACAGACTTTCTCCGGAAAGACCGTGCTTGGCTGCGATCAGCCGGTAGACGGGAGGAATGTCCGCCTTGGCCGATGCCATCCAGAGACCGGCGAGCAAGGCGCACGAAACCAGGGTATGGCGATGGGTCGGGTTCATGGATCGCTTCCCACGTCGCTGTAGTCACGCATTCGATCCCGGGGTTCTTCCGCGGGGAGCGCGCTGGCCCGCTCCAAGCGGCGCGCTTCGCTCAGGGCCAGGCGGGGGTCCGCGCGGTGTTGTCGGTAGCGGTGGTAATACGCCAGCACGCTGCGGACGTAGTTTTGGGTTTCGCGATAAGGCGGGATTTGATTGCCATATTTTTGTACCGCGCCTTCACCCGCGTTATAGCCCGCGATGGCCAATGGCAACGAGCCATTGAAAGTACGAATCAACCACTTCAGATACTGGATCCCGGCCCGGATACTTTTGGCCGGATCGGTCCGTTCCCACGGCTGGAGCCCGAAGCGTTGCCCGGTTTCGGGAATGATTTGCATCAGGCCCACGGCCCGCTTGGAAGAAGCCGCGGCGGGCCGGTAGCCCGATTCCTGCGTGATGACGGCGTGGATCAGCGCGGGATCGACCCCCTCGCTGAGGGCAATGGCATCGATCAACGGCGTGTAATAGGCGCGCCGCTCGGCCAGCGATGTCGACCGGGGCTTCCGGTCGCTCGTAGGACTCGGGATCGTGACCGGCATCGGCGGCGGGACCGCTCCCGTGATCGCCCTACCCCCCGCCGTCAGCGATGACGAGGATCGGGGGTCAAACAGATCGGCCATCACACGGCTTCCGGGATTTTCCGCGGAGCGCGCCCGTCCGGCGACCGGCGCGGGCTTGTCGGAACACGCGGCCAGCAAAGAGGCGAGCAGGATCATGGCCGCACAGCCCCGATCACCACTGCGAAACCAACGCGCCATGGCGGCGTAAGAGCGCGACCGGCGGCTGGGACGTGGCCATGCCGTCAAACATCAAGGCGTCAAACCGCCGAGGCTCCAAGCGGCTCTCTTCCCGAGCGTGGCTGGCGGCATCACCGGGCCGATTTTTCAACCACGCAACAAAGGCGTGGTTATTCTGAAATCCCCGGCCGTAAACATGGATGCGCACCTCCGGAATTTTCAGGAGTTCCGCCAGTTTGGCGTAGCAGACGGTCGTGCATTCCGGCGTGACCAACAGGTCGATGGTATCTCCCGCCTGGGGCGTTGCGGGCGCCGCGGGCGGCTTGGGTTTCGGGTCCGCCGCCGTCGATGGCGGCGTCGGCTTGGCGTCTGCCACGCTCGAGGCCTTCGCTGGCGCGAGACGGCGCGCCACCGGCGAAAATTCGCCGGTTTCCCCCTCGCCGCGCTGCGCCCGCGCTTCGAGATAGCCCGGCGTCACGCCCCGAAGCTTCGAGAAATCGACCCGCTTTTCCAGCCCGAAGCGCTTGAGCTGCACCTCGGCGGCCAAGTTGGCAAAACGGGTTTGCTCTTCAATCCGCCGGCGCTCGGCGTCTAAATACTGCTCGGCATAGCGGGCGCGGCGGTCGGGATCGGTCTCGATCAGGCCCAACACCATCACCGGATCGAGATGGGCGTAGAAATACCGGCCCTCGACCGCCATATAGTCGTGGTAGCGTCTGACTTCTTCCGGTTTCAGGCCCCAGTGGGCGGCGAGCGCCTCATCGCCGGGCGACCCCCAGGCGGTGTGCTGAACGGACGTCGAAATCACCGAGGTCTGCGCCTGGGCGCCCACCCAAGCGCCGATCAGAACGGGTGCGAGCCAGCGGGCGCGCATCAGCCGCCGCCTCTCGTGGTGCAGGCGGTCCGAACCGCACGCGCGAGGCGGCGTCCGTCTTGACCTTGGCCCGTGCGGCGTGAATCCGAGGTCGGGCCGATGGGCGGCCGGGTCGCCTTGACGGTCTCTGGCGGCGGCGGGGCGGACACCGGGTCGGCGGTGGGCGGGGGTGCGGCGCCGGCGGCGCTCGGCGCGGCGCCAGAAGCAGCGGGCCGCTCCACCCCATGAACCCCATTCGGCTGTCGCCAGTAATGACGGTCCGGCCAGAGCACAGTGAGATCCCGTTGCGGATAGCGCGCGGGCGCAATAGCCGGCGACACGCCCTGGCAGCCGGCGACGGCGCCGGTCAGGGCAAGGAGCAACGCGGTTTTTTTCATCACCGATGCCTCGGCGTCTCGGGCCAGCTCGTCGCCGGCGGCACGGCAGGCGCGGCGGCTTCCGCCACCGGCGAGCCGGCGGCCCGATCGGTTCGGTAGGCCGGATGCACTTCGAAGCTTACCAGCCGATTGACCGGATCGACCACGAGCTGCCAGGCCGGTCCGGCCAGCCGCTCCAACGCCGCTCCCAGTTCGATCGGCCCCACCGCGCGCTGGCTTTCCGGATAGGGCTGACCGTAGAGCCGGCCGATTTCAGGATCGGCGGCCTCTTCGCTCGCCAGTCGATAGCCCGTTCCCCGGAGCATTTCCAGAACGCCTTCCCGCACCTTGCGGCCGCGAACCTCCACGTAGATCGTCTGTGCGAGGTCGGTCGCAGTGGCGGCGGGTGGCTCGGTGATGATGGCGTAGCCACTGTGGAGCGGCGGCGCCGCCTGGCTGGCCGGTAACGCCAGGACGACGGCGAGTCCCCAAAAGGCAACTTTCAGCATAGCGAGGCCTCCGACCCACTGCGCGGCGCGGCGCGGGCCGCCGCAGGGGACCTTCAGATCTAGGTTTATATTATTTAAACCCATAAAAATCACTATGTCAACATTATTTTATTAAATATGGGTTAAATTTAATCAAATGTAACCGATTTCCGTGATCACTGTGAAAAGCCGGGCCTCTCTCGGCCGCGAACGGCAGGCAGGAAACGAACGCTGGCTGCGGAAGAGAAAAAGAAAGGGAAATGGAGCGGGGGTGGTTGGAGCCGTCCGCAATCGAGACCGACCCGGAGAACAGCCGTTCGATCCACCGCCTGTGCTAGGCAAATCGGGCGTGATTAGTAACAATAGGACGCTCTCGCGATCCCCGCGTCCTGGACCGAAAAAGTAAGTCGCACGCCATGGCGACCTCCCTGGAACATCTCACCCGGCTGCTGCTGGCCACCCTCGACGACGTCGCCCGCCTCTCCACCCTGGTAGACGCGGCGATGCAGCAAAGCGCTCAGCCCGCCTTCGAGCTCTCGCCGGACGGCGTGATCTGGTATCTGAACGGCGCGGCGTGCGCGGCGATCGGGGTGGACCCCCAACGCGCGGTCGGCACCCGGCTGGCCACCTACGTCGCCGATGGCCTGATGACCCAGCGGCGGTTGGAGGCCTTGAGCCAGCGGCCGCAGGCGCAGTCCTGGCCGGATGCCTGGCGGCGCGAACCGCAAATGATTCCGTGCCAGTTGACCGGCTTCGCCCTCCCCCACGCCCTGGCGAGCGCACGCGCCCGGCTCCTGGTCTGGGCCGAGCCGTCGGGCACCCCGCCGGCGAGTTCCTTGCCGGCGGACGGCGAACCGCCGGCGGGCGCCCTCCTCCCCGCCGACCGGCCCGTCTTGGCCAAAGACCTCGACCCACTGCGCCGGAAGCTCGGCATCGGGGTCAACCGGTTTTGCGAGCTGCTCGGCATCACCCCGGTCACCTGGTACGCGTGGCGCAAGGACCCGGACGCGCCTCTCGCCAACCGCACGACCGCGCTGCACCTGCGCCTGCTGGACGCGATTCCCGAGCTGGCTCAACTGGGCGCCCAGCCACTGGATCTGCAAGAGGCGTTACGCGCGCAGCGCGGCATCGACTTGACCTTCACCGAACTGGCGCTGCTCCTGGGTGTGGAGCGGCGCGCGGGGTATGGCTGGTCGCGGGGCTATCCGGCGAGCGATCAGGTAAGGGCGCTGACGGCGTCCCTGCTCTATTTAGTGTTCAACCAGCCGCGGGCGGCGTGGGACCAGTACCAACGCCTGCTCGACGCCCAGGCCGCACTCGAAGGCGTGGACCTGGCGACCACGAAATCCTGGTCGGCCGGCGCTCGAACTGAATCCACCGAGCCCAGCGCCGTGCCGGCTCGCCCCGCCCAGCGCGGCCGACCCTTTCGCCAGAAACGCCCACCGGCTTCCGAACCCGCCCAGCGCGGGGGAGCCGACGTGCGCCCCGAACCGACCCATCCCGGAGAACCCGCGCCGGACCTCCCGCCGGTCCGCCCGGCCGAACGCCGCCACTCCGCTCCCCTCCTTGCCGAGAAACCGATGCCCGATGACCTCAACAACGAGCAATCGCGCGAGCCGCCGTCAGCAAAGAAACGCGGTCCGCGCCGTTCCTAGGCGGCGCGGAAGACGGTTTCGGCGCCGGTGGCCATGCACTCGACGCGGTTGCGGGTTTTGGCGCATGCAACCCGCTGCGCCCGAATAGGACGCTGTCGATCGAGCGGGCGATCTCGCCGACCGGCCACCGTCCGACTCCAGCGGATGACGCCTCCCGCCACTGAACCTGGCAGGGGGATTGAGGGGGATTGAGGGGGGAGTTCGGTCGGCCCTGCGGAACGACCGTTCTGGCTGGGCGAGACCTTCACCAAAGTGCGCGGGCTACTCCTTCCGATCCTTCGGATCGACCCGCCGCCGCTGGCGATAGCTCACCGCCGGCAGGGGCGCCGGTCCACCCGAACGCTTCGCCGCTTCGCGCGCCCGTGGCTCGGCAGCCCTGCGTTCCAGGTTCTGCCGCCGGTTGCGCTCGTTTTCCTCGCGCCGCCGTTGCTTTTCAGCAGCCCGCCGCTCCCGCTCGGCAATCCGTTCGGCCTTGGCGCGCTGCTGCCGCCGCTCCAGCGCATGGTGTTGCCGGTGGCGGGCGGACGCTTACCGCTGCCGCTTCTGGTGCTCGCCCAGCAAACGGACTGCCTCGCTGCGGGCCAGGGCGTCCACCTCGCCCGCCGGTTTTCCGTCCAGGTCGTAGCGCCACCCGTCGCGGCGGTGGATCAGCGCCAGCAAATAGCCGGCCCGTCCGACGTGGTTGGCCAGCACCCGCCGCACCAGGTCGGAATCGACCGGCTCGCCCACCTCGGCCAGCCTCATGAGGATGTCCGCTTCGATGCCGATGCTTTGTTCATACTGCACCTCATACAGGCGGTTTCGGGATGGCCAAGGCCATTGCATAGCGTCTTTTTCAAAGTGACTCCACTCAAGTCGCCGTGTTCCGTTGCCAATGTTGTTTGATGGGTTTACGCAGGGTGGCGATGACCTCCGGGGTGAGCTTGATCCAACGAGGACCATGAGCAACGGTTTGGACACCGTCGAGGCGACCCGCTTCACACCAGTCGGCGATGGTGCCC
Organism: Pseudomonadota bacterium; assembly: GCA_018262135.1. Classification (GTDB taxonomy): domain Bacteria; phylum Pseudomonadota; class Gammaproteobacteria; order Competibacterales; family Competibacteraceae; genus Contendibacter. Next base: position 6,059 of record JAGTSD010000110.1, read on the forward strand.
ACATCCACATTCAGCAACGCTGCCGCGGCCCGCGCACTATACCGTCCATCGCCCCGTTGACCCTCGGGACAAGCGCCGGGAGCCTGCGGGCACCCACTGGGGATGCGATAGGCATAACGAAGCCACTGGACCTTGCGGGCGGTGAAGGATCCGCCTCGGCCCGGGGTGAAGCCTTGCGCGTTGAGGGCGGTGGCGATCTGGAGATTCGTGTGCGTCGGGGCCAGCTGCCGGACCTGCTCGAGAATGGCGG
>JAGTSD010000111.1 GCA_018262135.1 Pseudomonadota bacterium
TCCAACATCCATCCCCTGCCCCAGAGGAGAATCCCCGCATGAAAACCCGTCTGATCGCGCTCACCGCCCTCGCCCTGTTCGGTCTGAATCTGTCGCCCGCCTGGGCGGGCAAGTTGGAGCAGATCAAGAAGGACGGACTGCGGGTTTGCCTGGAGCCGGCCTACATGCCGTTCGAGATGACCAACAAGCGCGGGGAAATCGTCGGCTTCGACCCCGACCTCGCCGCGCTGATGGCCAAGGACCTGGGCGCCGCCAAGCTGGAACTGGTCAGCACCGCCTGGGACGGCATCATCCCGGCGCTGATTACCAACAAGTGCGACATCATCATGAGCGGCATGACCATCACCGACGAGCGCAAGCAGAAGGTGGACTTCGCCGACCCGTACATGCTGATCGGGCAGACGGTGCTCCTGCGCAAGGATCTGGCCGACAAGGTCAAATCCTACAAAGACCTCAACAAGCCGCAGTACAAGGTGGCCTCCAAGCTGGGCACCACCGGCGAAATCGCCTCCAAAAAACACATTCCCAAAGCCCAATACTTCTCCTACGAAACCGAGGCCGAAGGCGTGATGGAAGTGGTCAACGGCAAGGTGGACGCCTTCGTTTACGACGCCCCCTACAACCTGGTCGCCAACGTCCAGCGTGGCGAGGGCAAGCTGGTGTTCCTGGACCAGCCCTTCACCGACGAACCGATTGGCTGGGCCGTCGTCAAGGGCGATGCCGAATTCCTGAAGGCGCTCAATGGCTTCCTGGCCAAGATCAAGAAAGATGGAACCCACGACAAGCTGCACCAGAAATGGTTTAAGAACACCGACTGGCTGAAAGACGTGCAGTAGCCATGTCGCTCAAACGACATCCCGCCCAGTGGCCCTGGCATGGGCTGCTGGTCTTGATCCTGCTGGGGCTGGCGATTGGTTTGTGGGTGGCGACCAAGCGGGTGAACTACGAGTGGCGCTGGGAGCGAGTGCCGCAATACTTCGCCTATCGGGCGGAAGCCCCGCAAGACACTCCCATCTCCGGTCAAGTGAGCGCGATTGCGCCCGAGGGCCGCTCCCACCGCCTCGTCATCACGCCGGAGGGCAGCGGCCCGCCGGTCACGGTCACGGTGGAACAAGCCCAGGTCGCGGTCGGCGCTACCGTCGCCGAGAACGATACGGTCGGCGTCAATTTCGAGTGGCGGGTCGGGCCGCTGACCCAGGGGCTGTGGGTCACGATCTGGATTTCCTTCGTCTCCGGCTTCGTCGGGCTGGTCATCGGCCTGATCACCGGCCTGTGCCGCATCTCGAAAAATCCGGCCCTGCGCGGTCTGGCGGTGCTCTACATCGAACTGATTCGCGGCACCCCGCTGCTGGTGCAGATCTTCATCTTCTACTTCTTCATCGGCACCGTGCTGAACCTGGACCGGATCGTGGCCGGCATCGGCGCGCTGGCGCTGTTCGTCGGGGCCTACACCGCCGAGATTATCCGGGCCGGCATCCAGTCCATCCCCAAGGGCCAGAGCGAGGCGGCCCGCTCGCTGGGCATGAGCGCCGCCGAGACCATGATCCACATCGTGCTGCCGCAGGCGTTCAAACGGGTGTTGCCGCCGCTGGCCGGGCAGTTTATCAGTCTCATCAAGGATTCCTCGCTGGTGTCGGTGATCGCCATCACCGATCTGACCAAGAGCGGGCGGGAGATCATTACCGCCAGTTTCGCCACTTTCGAGATCTGGTTCACGGTGGCGATTCTCTATCTGCTGGTCACGTCGGTCTTGTCGCAACTGCTGTTCTGGCTGGAACGGAGGTTCGCCCGCAGTGATTAAGGTCACGCATCTGATCAAGATCTTCGAGGGACGCGGCCAGGTGGTGCGGGCGGTGGACGATGTCTCCACCCAGGTCGCCAAGGGCGAGGTCGTGGTGATCATCGGCCCGTCCGGCTCCGGCAAATCCACCTTTCTGCGCTGTCTGAACGGCTTGGAGGAGTTCAACGATGGGCAGGTCGTCATTGACGGCATCGACCTGACCGAGAGCAAGACCAATCTCAACGCGGTGCGCCGCGAAGTCGGGATGGTGTTCCAGCACTTCAACCTGTTCCCGCACAAGACCGTGCTGGAGAACGTCACCCTGGCCCAGCGGGTGGTGCGCAAGCGTAAGCCCGCCGAGGCCGCGGAAAGGGCGATGAAGCTGTTGACCAAGGTCGGCATCGCCGAGAAGGCGCAGGAATATCCGTCCCGCCTGTCCGGCGGCCAGCAGCAGCGGGTCGCCATCGCCCGCGCCCTGGCGATGGACCCCAAGGTAATGCTGTTCGACGAGCCGACCAGCGCGCTGGACCCGGAGATGGTCGGCGAGGTGCTGGATGTGATGAAACAACTGGCGCGGGAAGGGATGACCATGGCGGTGGTGACCCACGAAATGGGCTTCGCCCGCGAGGTCGCCGACCGGGTGATGTTCATGGACGCGGGGCGGATTCTGGAGGACGCGCCGCCCGCTCAGTTCTTCACCGCACCCAAGGAACCCCGGGCGCAGACGTTTTTGAAGCAAGTGCTTTGACGCGCGGACGATGCGCTATTCGAGTACGCACAAGGAAGAGATTCGGAACAAGCTGCTGGCGAATAGCCGGGCGATTGCCAAGCGCGGCGGTTTCGAATCAACCGGCGTTGATGCGTTGATGAAAGCGATTGGACTGACGGGAGCGGCGTTCTACAACCACTTTCCATCCAAGCAAGCCCTCTTCCAGTCGTTGATCGAGGCCGAGATTGACCACAGCGCCGAGATGCTCGCCGGCGTTCAAAATGCATCGGATGATCCAGTCCTGCAATCGCTGCACCGCTACTTGAGCGCCTATCACGTTGACCACCCGGAACAGGGCTGCATGCTCCCGACGCTGGGGCCGGAGATCGCCCGCGCTACGCCGGAGGTCCGCAAGGCCGTGGAAAGCGGACTAAAGCGCATTCACCACTACCTGAGCGATCAGGTGGGCGAATCCGATGCGGCTTGGGCATTGATTGCGCAATGCGTCGGCGCATTGATCCTGGCGCGCTCGATGGAAAGCGACGAAGCCCGCCGGGATATTCTGCACGCCTGCCGTCGTACCGTGGACGACCTGTACCAGATTCGCAAGAACCGGCCGAAAGCGCCTCCTTCAGTGGATTCCTGACTTCACCCTCCACACCCTGTCGCGCGGATGGCCGTCAGAACCCGTTACGCCGACGCCGACGCCGGCAGGGGCAGCCGGCTGACCCGAACCGGAACGTACTTGTGATACGGCGTCTTGGAAAACGGGTCGCAGTGCTCGCGTGAGGTGAGCCGGTTGACCGCCGGCCCAATCGGCTCGCTCCCCTGGTAACGACTGCCGTAACCGTGGGGCAGAGTCACCATGCCGCGCCGGACCGTATCGTCAATTTCGACCACGACGCGGAGTTCGCCCCGGGCTGAACGGCAGTTTGCCGGATCACCGTTGGCGAGACCCAGTGCGGCGGCGTCCTCCGGGTGGATGCGCAGGGCACCGTGCTTGTCCACCTTGCGCCAGGCCGGATCGCGGAAAATCTGGTTGGCGTTGTAGCTGCGCCGCTCCCCGGCCATCAGCACGAACGGATAGTCCGCGCTCGGCGGCGACTCGGTCGGCAACGCGCGCAACTCGTCCAGCATTTCTGGAATCGCCAGGTGGATGCGGCGATCCGGATGCCCGACCAGGGACCAGGTGTCCGCGAACTCGTGCTGGCTGAGCACGATGCTGGAGCGACCGGCGAGAATCGCGTGGAACAGGGCGCTGCCCAGCGTCAGGCGATTGCCTTCATGCCCGGCGCGGCTGACGGCGGCATAGTGCTGCGTGGCGTACTGCACGGCCAGCGGCAGGAGCGGCGCCGCCGCCGCCGCGCTGTCGGGCAAGTTTCGCCCCAGCGTGCGATAGAGGATCGAGGCGGCATACGGTATCCAGGCCTTGTGGCTCGCCAGCGTGGCCGCCAGCGCCCCCAGGTAGGCGAGATGGGCCGAGACGTTCGGCTCCAGCCAGGCCACGAGCGCCAGCAGCGGAAAGCGCGTCGGTATGACCTCCATCTTCTCCAACAGCCGCGTGTAAATTTCTGGTTCGGGCAACGACTCGCCCAGCGGCTCGAACAAGGGATGACGCAAGTGAAAGAAGTTGGTAGGGAACTCCAGATTGAACCCGGTTGCTTCCCATTTCTCGAATTGCGAGGCGGCGGGGAGGACATAGTGGGCCAGGTGGGCGGTTTCGGTCATCGCCACGTCCACGACCACCAGCAGCTCCAGGGACTGGAACGCGCGTTCGTAGGCATCCGTATCGGCATAGGTCAGGAGCGGATTGGCGCTGTCCACAAACACCGCGCGCACCCGGTCCTCGCCCGGATGCAGGATTTCGTCAGGCAGGATGTTGGGCGGATAGATGCCGGCGATGGGGTGCATACCGTGATGGGCGGTCCGCTTGAGCGCCTTGCCTTTCCGTTTCTTTCTCTCGTCTGTGTGGCCCAGCAGCGGTAACAGATACGCATGGAGATTGTTGCCGCCCTGGCGACCGAAATTGCCGGTCACCAGATACAACAGCTTTTCCAGATAGCCGTTGAGCAGGGTGTGCAGCGTGTGCTGAATGCCGAGATCAATGCGCACGCAGGCGCGGCGGGCGGCAGCAAAGCCGCGCGCCACTCGTTCCACGTCGGCCAGCGGCACATCGGCGCGCTGCGCATACTCGGCAACGGGGATCGCCAGCAGTTCCTTTTCCACCTCCTCGAAGCCGGCGCAGTGCTTGGACAGGAAAACGCGGTCGTGCAGACCTTCGCGCACGATGATCGCCAGCAGCGCGGCCATTAAATAGGCATCGGTTCCCGGCTTGAGTTGGAGATGAATATCGGCCTGTTGCGCGGTCTCGGAGCGGCGCGGATCAATGACCACCATCGTGCGCTGAGGATCGTTCTTCAAATCGCGCAACACATCGCGCGCATTGGGAATGCCGTGCGACTGGTAGGGATTGCAGCCAATAAACAGCACGTAGTCGGCGTGCTCGACATCTTCGGTGGTGTGGCAGGTCTGGCGGCCAAACATGCGCCCGTTGAGCCAGAAGTCCCCGGTTTTCTCCTGCCCCAGCGCGTTGTAGGCATAGCGGCTGTGCATGGCCGCAAGCAACTGACGGCTGTACGCCCCTCCCAGATGGTTGCCCTGGCCGCCGCCGCCGACAAAGGCGAAGGCGTCGCCGCCATGCGCTTTGCGGATGGCCAACAGCCGGGCGGCAATGTCGGTCAGCGCCTCCTCCCAGCTCACCTGGACAAAACAGCCATCCGGCTGACGCTTGAGCGGATGCCGCAGGCGGTCGGCGTGGTTCTGGTAGTAATCGAGACGCGCGGCTTTGTTGCAGATATAGCCCCTGGAGCCGGGGTGAGCCTCGTCGCCCCGGATTTTCCTGAGGTGGCCATCCTCCACCTCAATCGCAAGACCGCAGTTGCGGCTGCACAGAATGCAGGCCGTCTGATGAGTTGTCATTCGATAAAGCCTCGCCTAAAAAACATCGTCAGGGACGTCGAACACGCCGCGCGCCACAGCTTCATCAGTCGTTCATCTAACGAAGAGCTTTACTCCTTAATTTAATGAACGAACGTTCAGTAAAAGAAGATTATGCCACAGCTTGCCCATTGTCAAAATATACCTTGATAAGCCCGTACTCTTTGCCGGGTGACTGGTGAAAACCCTGAGTGGCCGATAACCCGACGCCCGGATTATCATCACTGAGGCCTGCGATGCTGGCGAACCCCATTTTCACAACTGGAACCGAAATTCCCCGTGACCCCGAAACCCATCACCCCTATCAAGGCCAGCCCGGTTCAACTGGATGCTGACAGCAGGAGCGAGGACGCTTTCGTCGCCATCATCGGCGCGTGCCTGCGCCACGCCGAGGCCAACCGACCGGCAGTGCTGGATGGGCAAATGGAGGGCGTCCATCAGATGCGGGTGGCGTTCCGCCGACTGCGTTCCGGCCTCCGGATTTTCCGCCCGCTGATTCCCCGCGAGGTCAGCGCCGCGCGGGTGGAGGATATCCGCTGGCTGAACGGCTTCCTGGGACCGGCCCGCGACTGGGATGTGTTTCTGGAGGAAGGCATGGCGCCGATGCTGGCCCACTTTCCGCGCAAACGCGGCCTGTCCCTGTTCCGAACCAAAGCCGAAACTATCCGTCAGACTCACTATCGCACGCTGCGCGAGGCCCTGGCCGATCCTCGCTACCAGCGACTGACGCAGGGACTGGCTGATTGGCTGGATGACCGCGCCTGGCGGGAGGCCCTGGACGACGAGCGGCGGGAGCGATTGGCGCGAC
>JAGTSD010000112.1 GCA_018262135.1 Pseudomonadota bacterium
GGCGGTCGCCTACGCGCCGGGCTGGATGCCGCTGGTTTGGGAATCGCGCACCGGGTTCGGGTGGCTGGCGCTGGCGGCGCTGTGGGCCGCGCTGGGTTTGCACGACCGCCGGCAAGCGCCGATCAGTCGGACCGTGTTCGTCGCCAGCGCGCTGCTGAGCGTGGCGCTGGCGCTAGCGTTGGCGGGGATGGCGCTGTGGCCGGCGCTGGTGGGGCGGTGGGAGCCGATCCTGCTACTGGCGCTGGCGGGCGTGCTGTTGCTGTGGCTGAGTCTGGGTTTGCACCAGCAGGCGCTGTTTTACGGGGTGCTGGCGTGCGCCGGCGGCATCGGCGTGCTGGTCAAGCGTGGCTGGTTCCCTGGACCGAGTACCGGCCTGACTCAGTTCGCGGCGGTGCTGGCCCTATGGGCGTTGCTGTGGTGGCTGGCGCGGCGCTCCCGGTTCCGCGCGGCGCTGGAAGACGGGCTGAAGATTCATCCTGCTGCGCTGGTTTACCCGCCGCTGGAACAGGCGATGGCCTTGCTGTGGGTGGTCGGACTGATTCATCTCGGCCAGCGGTTGGTCGCTGGCGAGCTGACGGGTGCATGGCCGTGGGCAGCGGGGTGGGGGATGCTGACCGGCTTACTGCTCATCGGTCATTTCCACCAGTTCCGCTGGGCGGCGTTGCCGATGCTGCTGGGTTTGGCGGGGCTGCTGGTCGGCCTGGACCGGGGTGGCTGGACGCCGCCGTGGCTGGGCGCGGCAGCAGTGCTGTACGCGCTGCTGATCTGGCGACTGGGCATCATCGCGCTGGACAGGCCGCTGACTTGGCGGCTGGCGCGGGCGCTGCATTTCACCACGACCGAGGGCGTTGGCGGTCGCCGGCAGTTTGAGGAAAGTCTGTGCGCGGGGGCGCTGCTGACAGCGACGGTGACCGTGGCGGCCAGTCCGGCGCTGGCGTGGTCGGGATGGCCAGTCCCGGACTTGTGGCCGGCCCTGGCCTTGAGCCTGCTGTTGTTCGGGTTGGCCAGTTGGCGGGATCGCTCCACGCCCTATGCTTATGCGGCGCTGGTCGCGTTGACGCTCGGCGTCTGGCTGACCGGCGACTGGTTCGCGCCGACCGCGCTGTTCGGCTTGGGCCAGCCGTTGCTCAACGTGCTGTTGAGTCTGGTTCTGGCGACGGCGGCGGTCGGACTGGAAACGGAACGCGCCGCGCCGCTGGCGTACTCGCGCGCGCCCCTGGCCGTGATGGGGAGCTTGCTGTACGTCCTGGCGCTGGCGGGCGCGGTGTTGGGATTCCTGGCCGCCGATCCCCGCCTGCCGGGCCTGCTGGCGCTGCTGTGCGTCGCCCTGTTCCCGGTGGCGGGGTGCTGGCCGAACGCCACCGGTTTGCGCGGTTTGGGTTTGCCGTTGCTGCTGAGCGCGCTGGTCGCGAGTCTGGCGGATCGGATCGGCTTTAACGCGCGGGAAGGCGTCTGGCTGGCCGTCGCCTGGGGCTACGCGCTCTGGGGCGCCGGCAACCTGCTGCTGCCGCGCTGGAACACCCGCTGGCCGGGCTGGGCGGTGGACCCGGCGCTGTGGCCGCTGCTGGGCCTGGCGAGCGTGCTGGGCGGTGGGGTCGTCGGGGTGTGGGATGGTGCGCTGTCGCCCGCCGTTTTGCTGGCTGGGCTGGCGCTGTATCTGTTCCTGCTGTTGCGCAATACGGCATGGCCCGGTGTGGCCTGGCTGGCGGCGGCGGCGCTGGCGGCGAGCGGCCTGTTGGCCAGCGGCGCGCTGGAGTGGGTCTGGTGGGGCCGCGATTACCGGCTGTCCGCCACGATTCGCGGCTATGCCGTCGCGCTGGCAGGGTTGAACCTGCTGTTCCTGCTGGTTCCGCTGTGGCGGCGGCATGGCCGGCGGTTGGCGCAAGGCTTGCGCTGGCGGCAAGCCGAACTGGAAGCGCCGCTGTTCTGGACCCCGTTCGCGGTGCTGGTATTGCTGCTCGTGCGCTTGCTGCTGTTAGAGGCCGGCGGCCTGTTGTGGGATGGCGCGTTCCTGCTGGAGCGGTCGGCTTGGGCGCTGACCGGGCTGGCGCTGCTGCTGGCGGCGACGGCGGGTCATGCGTTACGGCTGCGGATCGAGCTGCTGACCGCGCATGTGTTCCTGGCGGCGCTGGGCGCGATGGTGCTGGCCATTCTGCTGGACTTAGCCATGCCGCTGGTTTGGCTGCCGTTGGTGGTGGCGCTGTGCGACGGCGCATTGCTGCTGGCATGGCGGTACGGGCCGCGCCGCTGGGAGGTCTGGCGTTCAGCGCTGGACCTGTGGTTGACCGCCCTGCCAGCGGCGAGCCTGGGGCTGTTGCTGTGGGTGGCCGACTCGAACTGGATGGTTTGCACACTGACCCTGCTGGCGCTGGCGGCGGCGACGCTGGCGCGGGGCTGGTGGCAGGGACGGCCATTCTGGCTCAAAGCGGGACTGGCGCTGGCGCTGGCGGGCAGTTATACGATCTGGGCGGGTACAGGGTCGTTCGCCTGGACGTCCTGGATCGGACTGGCGCCCTGGTATGCCGCGCAGACGGTATTGCTGATGCTGGGTTGCGTGGTGGTTCGACGGCGACTGGTGGCCCGGCTGGATGTGGCCGGCCCCGAAGTGAAGACGGAGCGATTCAACCGGCTGTACGACCTGGAACAGGCCATTGGCAGGGCGATTCGGTGGCTGCTGATGCTGAGTCTGGTCTGGCTGGGGCTGCACGGTTGCGCGGTAGTGGCGCACCTGACCGGGTGGGGACCGTCGCCCTGGCGGTTCGGCATCCCCGCCGATCCACTGGCCGCCAGCGCGGCGTTACTGATGCTGGCGGGGTTGGCGTTGCAGCGCGCCTGGCGGCAGCCGGACGAGCCGAACTGGGTCTATGCGACTGCGCTGTTGCTGGGGCTGCTGGCGGTTTACGGGCGGTTGCTGACGCTGGGTTTAAGTCCATTCACGGTCGGCGATACCGCCGCGCTGATCGCGGCGAGCTATGCCGTGTTCCTGCTGCATCAATTCACCGGGTCTCCGCCACTATACCGGCTCGCCTTGGGGCTGCCGCTGTTGGCGCTGGCGACCGCGCCGTGGCAACTGGCCTCGGTCTGGACCGGGGGAACCTTGCTGGCCGCCGCCGTGCTGTACCTGTCGCTGGCCAGCACGCTGCGCAATCCCTGGCCGCTATATCTCGGCGTGCTGGCGCTGAATGGGGCGATCTATCTCTGGGCGCCATTGTGGGCCGAGCATTATGGCCTGTGGCAATTCTATATCGTGCCAGCCGCGGTGTCGGTGCTGGCGCTGCTGCATCTGCACCGGCGTGAATTGCGCCCGAACGTGCTGAACGGAGCGCGGCTGGCGGCGCTGAGCGTGCTGTACGCCGGGGCGGGGCTGGACGTGTTCCTGCGGCCGGAGTTGAGCGTGTTCGTGCTGGCGCTGGCGCTGGCGCTGGTTGGGATCGTGACCGGCGTCGCCCTGCGCATCCGCGCCTTTGTTTACGCCGGGGTGGCGTTTCTGGTGCTGAACGTGGGCGGCCAACTGGTCCGCTTTTATCCCGAACAGGCCATGAGCCGGGCGCTGATTCTCCTCGGCTTGGGAACGGCGATCACGGTGGGGATGGTGCTGTTCAATCTCAAGCGGGAGGCGATCCTGCAACGGGTGCGCATCATGCGCGCCGATCTGGCGGCGTGGGAGTAGGGGTTGGGTGATTTCTGATAAAGACTATACCAGAATGTGGGTTGGATTTTAGCCTAACTCTTTGATATAATTGACTTAAAAAGTCAGGCTAAAGCCCGACCTACAGGTATGATCCTTTTGGGAAATCGCCTTAAATGCTGGAGGGCGTGCAATCGGGTTGGTCCTTATTGTCTGGGGAACCCGCCGGTGGTTGGGTAGCCACCGGGGACGTCTGAACGGCTCGGTGAGAGCTGGCAAACCACCGCCGATCAGCCACTGCCCCTGTATCGGCGGGGATGCTGAACCTCGCTCTTCACTGCAAATACCAGTCCGGTGGAATCGGATTGGCGAGCGTTTCGGATTCCGGTTCCTCGACCGGATCGTCCGAAACCGGTCCATCAATGTTGACCACCACGGTGGTCACGTTGTCGTTGGCGTCGCGCATCAGGGCCAGGTGAATGAACGCCTTGACCGCCTCCTGACAGTTGTGGTCGCTGTGCGCGAGCAAACGGGCGATTTCTTCGTCGCTTACGGTTTTATTGAGACCGTCGCTGCACAACAGGAACAGATCGCCAGCCTGCAGCGGATGTACGACTTCATCAATCTGCAACTCATTCGTGGAGCCGACCGCTCGGGTAATCACGTTGGCCAGCGGATGGCGGTGCGCGTTCTCGGGTGCGATCAACCCCTGATCAACCAGTTCCTGCACGTGGCTGTGATCGCGTGTCAGTTGCTGAAGCTGGCCGTCCCGCAGCCGATAGATTCGGCTATCCCCCACCCACAGGCAGGCACACTGCGTTTCGTAGGCGATCAGCACGACTACCGTGGTGCCGATGGTGCGGTGCTGGTAGCGCTGGGCTGATTCCTCGCGCAACTGCCGGTTCACCTCACGCAAACTTTCCCGTACCGCTTCCAGAAAGTCCGGCCAGCTTGCCGGCGAGGCGATCCGCTGCAAGGCCTCGATGGCCATCTGGCTGGCGATGTCGCCCGCCTCGTGGCCACCCATGCCATCGGCGACCGCCCACAGACCATGCTCGGGCATGGCAAGACAGGCATCCTCGTTAATCGTACGGACCATGCCCACATGACTGCGGCTAGCGGACGACCATTGGAATGATGGTTTCTGATTCATGTGTTATGTCTCCTCGGCGGCCGCTGGCCCGCCGCCCAAACGACCGGCGATGTCAGCGAATGATTGTTCGTTCCAGCCCGACTGTTGCCACTCCCCGCTCAGCAGCGCCGTAAAACCGGCAGCCGGCGGCAGGCCCGCGCAAATCAGCAGGCAGCGGGCGATCCGTTCGGAACCCTCGGTCCACCACAGGCTCGGCTGGGGAAAGGCGCGACGCAGCAGGTGGTGCGCCAGAGCCGGCGCTACGTGCGTCAGATCGAGGGGTTCGGGCAGGGGACAATACCAGGCATTCCCGCTGGTCACTTTCGTGGAGGGAGTGTCCAGTGCAAGCGGTGCGCCCAGCGTAGCGACCTGTTGGCTGAAAACGTCCAGATCCAGTTCATCCCGCTCGAGCGCGGCCAGCGCCAACTGTTCGGCCTGCTGGAACCAGGCCTCGCTGGCCATGGGCAGCGCGAGCAGGGGCCCATCCGGCGCCAGTGGCGTGGCGATCACCAGCGGATAGTAACGACCCACCCGATCCATGCTCGGCATCATGATGCCAGCATAGGCATCCGCCCCGCACAAACCGGTGCCCAGGGCGAACCGCCAGATCGGGCTGATGCAGTAGTACTCGCGCCAGGTATCCTCGCCCATCTGGGTGCGGCTGTGCGCGATGGCAGCCTGGAGCCAGGCATCCCAGGGCGCTACAAAGGTTTTGGGAAGCTGGCGACCGATGAAATCGCCCCGGCTGGGCAACTTGCCGAAAAAGCCCGCCAGGCGAGGTGTTGAAGTCATAGCTGTTCCGGACACCGGAAACCCTTCAGTTCCGGCAAATCAAAAGGGTTGAAACCGCTGGCTGCGCGCAGTTCGTAAACAGCCTGTCGGCCGCCCAGTTGAAACGTGACCCGAAACCGTCCCGAACCCAGTGACTGAGGATTGGCCTTGTCGAGCAGCTTGAACCAGGCCCAGGGGCCAGCTTCGTTCAGTTGCGAAGGACTGCCGGCGGTTGGCGGCAGGAATTCGATCTGCGCCTGACCGGATGTCCCCGTCCATTGCAGGTCGGCGACCCGCGCGGCCTGCCCGGCGGTGTAGGCCAGCGTCTGGCCATCCATCCTGATGATGACCTGATTGGCGTCGCCGCTCAGTTCCAGGGGAACCAGTTGAAAGCGGATAGCCGGAGCCTGGCTGTTGGGGCCGAACATGGCGTCCCGAACCACAACGGCGCGCTGAAAGGCTTGCAGGGCTTCCGGCGTGATGCTTTGCTCCGGACCAGTGGGGCCGCGCCAGCGCCAGGCGCCCGCCGCAGTGTCCACATAAGGCTGCAGGGACTGCTTGAAAAAGCGATCCATCAAACCGTTGGGGCCGAAAAACTGGCCGAAGGCCGCCAAAGCGGCATCCGGTGGCCCGGTTACGGGGGAGGTGACGGCAGCCGTGGGAGCCTGGCCGACCCATTGGATCGTGTTGGCTGGTGGGGGAGCGCCAGTAGCAGCGCTGGGTCCGGCGTTGTTCCATTGAATGGAGCTGC
>JAGTSD010000113.1 GCA_018262135.1 Pseudomonadota bacterium
TAATACACCTCCGGCTGGGCCGGAAATTGCCGGTTCAATTCCCGCGCGCCATCGGGGCTGATATCCCAGGCGCTGATGTCGCGCGATTGCCAAATCGGATTGTGCTCGACCCGCCGGAAATAGTCCGCGAGCGCTTCGTCCGGCGCGCGCCGCAGACCCCACTGCTCCAGCTTGAAATCGTAAGGCAGCTCGTCGGGCTGGATGCCGGCCAGGGCGGCGAAGCCGAGCAGCGAATCGCGGACGAACGGCAGCAGGCGATCGATGCCGACCGCGATGCTGGCCCCATCATGTGGCGCGGCGAGCGTGGTGACGCTGTGGACCCAGGCATGGCCGCCCGCGAACAGCGGCGACCGGTCGGCGGCGGGCGTGGCGGCGATTTCCGCCGGCGCGCCCTGCGCCAGCAGCGCGGTCAGCACCCGAACCGTCTGGCCGCCCTGGCTGTGGCCGATCAGGTGAACCTTGCGAATGCGCCCGTGCTCGTCCACCGTCCCCCACTCCGGATACAGGCCGGGAAAGGTTCGACCCTGTTGGGCGTGACCGTGGGCGGCGGCATGGGCCTGGCCGTAGTCCACCGTGCCGCCCTTGAGATAGGCGTACAGCTCGCAGGCCCGGTCCCAGTTGCTGGCGAATGGGCCAACCACACCGGTGTAGGTGCGATGGCCGGCCTGATTGAGCGTCTCCTGCAAGTCTCCGAAGCCACCCCAGTACTTGAAGCCGAGCACTTCATCCCGGCCCCAGCCCATGAAACCGTGAACCAGCACCAGGGGATAGTCGTTGCCGGCGCGGGCCGGGGCGGCCACCAGCAACAACACCAGCAGGAGCAGGAAACGCGGCAGGTTCGGAAAGCGCATAGCGGCGATCTGAAGTAAAAAACGGGTTGAAGTTTAGTGCCGCCAGCCAGGGACGCCTTGATTGAACTGGTGTTTCCACTGCGCCCGCCTAGCCGCGTGACTCCCGTTCCCCCCGCTCCGCCATGCTCAGCAATGGCTTGAGCAGATCCAGCGGCACCGGAAACACCACGGTAGTGTTGTTCTGAATGCCGATATCGTTGAGCGTCTGCAAGTAGCGTAACTGCAGGGCTTGGGGCTGGGAGGCGATGATCTCGGCGGCCTGCCGAATTCGCTCAGCGGCCTGGAATTCGCCCTCGGCGTTGATCACCTTGGCCCGCCGCTCGCGTTCGGCCTCGGCCTGGCGAGCGATGGCGCGGACCATGCTCTCGTCGAGATCCACCCGCTTGATTTCCACGTTGGACACCTTGATGCCCCACACGTCGGTTTCGGAATCCAGAATGTTCTGAATGTCCCGGTTCAGTTCGTCCCGCCCCGCCAGCATCTCGTCCAGTTCGTGCTGGCCCAGCACCGACCGCAAGGTGGTTTGCGCCAACTGGCTGGTGGCGGCGTAGTAGTCCTCGACCTGAATGATGGCCCGCTCCGGATCGATCACCCGGAAGTAGATCACCGCATCCACCTTGACCGAGACGTTGTCACGAGAGATCACGTCCTGGCTGGGCACGTCCATGACGATGGTGCGCAAATCCACCCGCTTCATCTGCTGGATGACCGGGATCACGATGATCAGACCCGGTCCCTTGACGGCCTGAAAGCGGCCCAGAAAAAACACCACGCCGCGTTCATACTCGAACAGCACCTTGATGGAGGCGAACACCAGCAGCAGCAAAATCAACAGCGCGATCAGAAAGGGATTGAGCATGATCATGGTGGAGGTTCTCCCGTGTTAGAATCCAGGGGTTGCACGAACAGCGTCAGCCCGGCGCGGCCAGCGACCCGCACCCCCTCGCCCGGACGCAACGGCCGGTCGGCGCGGATTTGCCAGGATTCGCCGTGAATCCACGCCCGGCTGACATCATTGACCATGACCACACCGGTCGCGCCGAGCAGTTCCTCCGCGCCGCTGACCACCGGTCGGCGGCGCTGACGGGCCAGCAGCGTCGCCAGACCGATCAGCAGCCCGGCGCTGGCCAGGGCGAAACCGAGGATCAGGGCGAGTGGGATTTCATAACCGGGGCTGGTTTCATCCCACAGCAGCAGCGAGCCGGCGACGAAGGCGGCGATCCCGCCCAGGCCCAGCGCGCCGAAACTGGGCACGAACGCCTCGGCGATCATGAACGCCAGCCCCAGCAGCAGCAATGCCAGCCCGGCGGCATTGACCGGCATGACCTGAAAGGCGAACAACGCCAGCAACAGGCAGATTCCGCCCAGCACCCCCGGCGCCGCCACGCCCGGATGGGACAGTTCGAACACCAGTCCATACACCCCGACCAGCAGCAGGATATAAGCGGTCATCGGATGGGCGATCATCCCCAGCAGGCGGGTGCGCCAGTCGGGCTCGAGGGTTTCAACCGTCGAATCCCGGGTCGCCAGCACCTGCTGAGCGCCGGCCACGTCCACCCGCCGCCCATCCGTCTGGTTCAGCAGATCGGAAATATCGGTAGCGACCAGATCAATCACACCTTGTTGCAAAGCGTCCCGGGCGCTTAGGCTTGCGGACTCGGTGACCGCCTTTTCGGCCCAATCGGCGTTACGCCCGCGCAACTGAGCCAGCGAGCGAATGTAAGCGCGGGCGTCGTTGATCAACTTGCGCTCCATAGCGCCGGCGGGGGCGGAAGCGGCTTCCGGCGGGGCGGCGGAAGGTTCGCCGGGCTTGGGTGCGCTCGGTTCCTTCGCCGGTTCGCGGGGCGGTGGGGTCGTCAGCGGCAAACCGCCGATCTGCACCGGGGTCGCGGCGCCGAGATTGGTGGCGGGGGCCATGGCGGCGAGATGGCAAGCGTAGAGAATGTAGGCGCCGGCGCTGGCGGCGCGCGCCCCCTCCGGGGCGACATAGCCGATCACGGGTACGGGCGAGGCCAGGATCGCCTGGATGATGTCGCGCATCGAGCTGTCCAGCCCGCCGGGCGTGTCGAGCTTGAGGATCGCCACAGCGGCGTTGCGCGCCCGCGCCTGCTCCAGACCACGCAGGATGAAATCCCGGCTGGCCGGGTCGATGGTACCCCGAACGTCCAGCACCAGCGCCAGCCCCGGCGCCGGTGTGGCCGCCGTCGCACTCCCGCCGCAGGCAACCAGCGCCCCCAGAATCAGCGCCGCCAGAATACGCATGTCGGAATCCCCGCACGAATGGTAGGCCTGTATTGATTGTAGCTGCGTTGCAGACAATGGCGACAAACGGATGCAAGCCACTATCCCGCCCGAACAGCAGGCATGGGGATGGGCATAACGCCACCCTCAGGAACGGCCGCCCACCGGCACGACGATCTCGACCTGCAGCCCGCCGTCCGGGCGATTCAGCGCGCGAATACTCCCGCCGTGCACCTCGATAGCCCGGCGAGCGATAGCCAGCCCCAGGCCAAAACCGGCGGTTTTTGCACCCGATCCACTGCGGAAAAACGGCTCGAAAACCGCTTCCAGGTCGCTTTCGGGAACGCCGGGACCCCGATCTGCGATGGTCACGAGTACTCGGTCGGGAGCAGCCCGCTGTTCGACCCGCACTTCAACCGCCGTGCCTTCGCGCGTGTACTTCACCCCGTTGCGGATCACGTTCTCTAAGGCGCGGTGTAGCAACTCGGCGCGGACCTTAACGATGGCCTCGCCCGCGCCAAAAAATCGGACCTGCCGTCCGTGCGCCTCAGCTTCAAAGCGCGCGTCGTCCGCGATGTCCGCTGCCAACTCCACCAGATCAACCTCTTCGTCCGCCGCACCGCTCATGCCGGCTTCCAGCCGCGACAGGGTCAGCAGTTCCCCAACCAGTTCGTCCAGGCGGCCCGATTCGCGCTCGATGCGATCCAGCGAGGCCTCCAGTTTCTCCGGCTGCTGCCGGGCCAAACCAATAGCGGCCTGCAACCGCGCGAGCGGCGAGCGGAGTTCGTGGGAAACGTCGTGCAGCAAGCGCCGCTGGGAGCCGAGCAGAATTTGCAGTTGGCCAGTCATGCGGTCGAAATCCCGCCCCAGATCGGCAATTTCATCGCGCCGCCGGCCCATGCGCGGTCCGATCCGGGTGTCGAGCTTGCCCGCCGCCACCGCGTCGAACGCGCCGCGCAGGTGGCGGATCGGTTTGGCCAGATACCAGGCCAGCAGCGCGCTAAAGCCAAGGCTCGCCAGAATGTTAATGCTGATCGGCAACAGGGGCGATGGCGGCGGACCATGCCGCGCCATGTCGCTTTGGGTGGGAATGAAAAACAGGTAATGCCGCTGGTCCGCGCTTTCCAGGCGGGCAATCCGCTGCTCCGAGTCTTCCTGCGCCAGCCGGCGGGCCTGCGCCAGCGCCTCGGCGGGAACCGCCCGACCCAGCAGTTCCTGGTCGGCATCGTCCACCACATACACGTGCGCACCGCCCCGGCCCCGGTCGCGCCACTCTTCCAGCAAGCTCCGCAGCGCCGCAATGCCGCCATGCCGGAGCGTCGCCGCCGTCGCATTGACCAGAAACGCCGTGCGCGGACCGCTTGCCAACTCCTCGCCGCGTTCGTTCAGCGGCTGCTGATGGAGCCAGACCGCCGCGCCCACGCCTGCGCCCGCTACCAGCAGCGCCAGCCAGAATGCGAAAAAAAACTTCCAGAACAGCCGGCCCATGGCGGTCACTCCCGGACATACTGATAGCCGACGCCGCGCACGGTCTGAATCGGCGAACGTCCTTCGCCGCCCAGGCCGAGTTTGTGCCGGATGCTGCTCAGGTGGACGTCAATGCCCCGGTCGTAGCGGGCCAGCGGGCGGCCCAGGCCCTGTTCCGAGAGTTCCTGCTTGCTCACCACCCGCCCCGCGTTGCGAACCAGCACTTCCAGCAGATTGAATTCGGTGCTGGTCAGGTCGAGCGGGGCGTCGTTCCATTCCGCGCTGCGCTTTTCCGGCCACAGCGTCAGCCCCCCCACCGTCAGCGGGCCGGACGGCGGGCTGACCGACTCCTCCTGCGCCTGGGTGCGCCGCAGAATGGCCCGGATGCGTGCGACCAACTCGCGCGGGGTGCAGGGTTTGGGCACGTAATCGTCCGCGCCGAGTTCGAGGCCGATGATGCGGTCCACGTCGTCCCCCTTGGCGGTGAGCATCAGCACCGGGAGGCGGCTGTCCTGCGCGCGGATGCGGCGCAAGGCTTCGATGCCGTTCAGGCGCGGCATCATCACGTCCAGCACCACGATGCCGTACTCGCCCGACAGCGCGCCGCGCACGCCCGCTTCCCCGTCCGCCACGGCCGTCGCGCTGAAACCCTCGCGTTCGAGGTATTCGGTCAGCATCTCGCCCAACTCGACATCGTCGTCCACCAGCAACACCCGGATCATCGCCGTCAACCGCTTCATTTGCCGTTCATGACGATCATGATAGCGATCCCCGCCCGACAACCAAGCGCATTTACCTGTTTTTGCCCGTCTTTACCTTTCTTTACACGACGCTAACCCGCATTTACGGATGCCGGGGGTACAGTGGCGGCATTCTCATAGCGCCTCTGGAAACCGGCGAACAGGAGTGTTAAATGCAACCCATAAAACGTATTTTCTGGATTTACCTGCTGCTGCTCACAGGTCTCTGGTGGTTCACCGATCAGACCGACTGGTCGAGCCTGAGCGGCTTGTTCAGTTGGCGGGCGGTGCTGATGCAATACACCGGCGTGCTGGGCATCGGCGTCATGAGCGTGGCGATGATGCTGGCCGTTCGCCCCGTCGTGCTCGAACCGTATCTGGGCGGCCTCGACAAGATGTACCGCCTGCACAAATGGCTGGGGATTTCGGGGCTGGCGCTGTCCGTGACTCACTGGCTGATGGCCCAGGGACCCAAATGGCTGGTGGGCTGGGGGTTGCTGGAGCGCCCGGTGCGCCCGCCCCGGCCCGCCTTGCCAGCGGATTCGATCCAGCAGTTCTTTCTGGACCAGCGCCATCTGGCCGAGAGCATCGGCGAATGGGCGTTTTACGCGGCGGCGGCGCTGATGGTTCTAGCCCTGATCAAGCGTTTTCCGTACCGCCATTTCTTTAAAATCCATCACCTGCTGGCCGTGACCTACCTGGCGCTGGTCTGGCACGCGGTGGTCCTGCTGAAATTCGACTACTGGAGCGGCGTGCTGGGACCTGTCATGGCCGTGCTGATGGCCGCCGGCAGCGTGGCCGCGCTCCTGGTGCTGTTTCGGCGCGTGGCGGCGAACCGCAAGGTCATGGGAGAGGTAGCGTCCATCACCCGCCACGAGGCCTTGAACGTGGTGGAAGTCGGCATTCAACTCAAGGGGCGCTGGGCCGGTCATGAGTCGGGGCAATTCGCCTTTCTGACCCTGCACGAGGACGAAGG
>JAGTSD010000114.1 GCA_018262135.1 Pseudomonadota bacterium
ACATGCCATAACGGGTCGGCGCGCAGTCGCCAGACTTCCAGAAAGTCCGGGCTGTCCGCCGCGCGCAGGGTCAGAGCGTCAGTGCGGTTCAGGGCCGCGCTCCAGCCGGTTTCCGCCTGATCCGGGGGCAGGTTGAGCAGCACTCGACCGTCGCGCACCCGAATGCCGGGCGTGGTGATCCGCTCCTCCGCCAGCAGCGGGATTTCCACCACCGCCGCCGAGTCGGCCTGACTCAGCCGCCGCACCCGGGTTTCCACCCGCCAGTCCACCTCCAGCGCCAGTTCCCGCTCGACTTGCACGAACGGCGGCATGACGCCGGCCTGGAGCGGCGCGGCGGCGGTCGGGCGCTGGCGGGTTAGTTGCAGTTGCCGGTCGGCGCGACCCTCGACATAACCTTCCACCCGCCAGCCCTCCGCCTCCAGTTCGACCCGTCCCGGCGCCATCGGCAGCGGCAGTTGCAGGGTGGCAACCGTCTCCGGGGCGGTGGCGACGACGATGGCCTCATGCGCGCCCGCCGGCAGCCGCAGCCACAGCAACCGGGCCGCATCGCGGAACAGTAAGGCCGGCTGCCCGTCCAGTTCGATGCTCCGCACGATCAGTCCCTCGTGGGGCAGCGGCAACGGCACGGCAGAGTCCGCCTGAGCGTGCAGGGTCAGCCGTAACCGCAGATCGTCGCCCTTGACGGTCAGCGCCAGCGCCGCCAGATCGCCGCAACGTTGACAGTCCGGCGGTTCGGTCAGCCGGGCGCGCAATTCCTGGAGCAGTTCCGGGGAGGGCAGTTCGGCGCGAGCCGGTGGCGGCGCGGCCAGCAGCAGCGCGGCCAGCAGTCCGGGTAGCAGCACGGCCAGCGCCGTCGTGGCGGCGCCAGTGGCCAGCGACGAAATTGCGCCCGGTTCCGCCGCGTCTGACTTTCCCCCGCCCCCGTTCCCGGCGACAAACACCCGCGCGCCCAGCGCCAGCAGCAGGCCCAGTCCGGCCAGCAGCAGCAGGCGCGTACCCCACGGCGGCAACAGCCATAGCCGCAGCCGCTCGTCGGCGGCGACCGGGCCGCTCCAGCGCAGGGTGGCGTGTTGCCAACGCCAGTCAGGCAGGCCGGGACCCGTCTGCACCTTGATGTCCGGCGCGTAGTGCTGCTGAAGTTTTTGCAGGCGCTCGCCCTTGCTCGACAGCTCCGGGCTGGCCGGGAGTCGGGAACGACCGTAGTTTTTGGGTTCCTCGAACGCCTGGAATTGCGGCGCGTTGTCCAGCATCGCGCCCGGCGCGAGCAGCGGCGCTTCGAACGTGAATGGCTCCAGTTGCGGGTAAAGCGCGCCGCGCACCTGCTGGATGGCGAACAGCGCGCCGATAGCCAGCAGCGCCAGCAGGGCGATCCGGCGGTAGGCGTTGACCAGCGCGCGCAACCGCCCCGGCGGCAACAC
Source organism: Pseudomonadota bacterium (assembly GCA_018262135.1). GTDB lineage: Bacteria > Pseudomonadota > Gammaproteobacteria > Competibacterales > Competibacteraceae > Contendibacter. The sequence continues at coordinate 1,419 of JAGTSD010000114.1, forward strand.
CCGCAGCAGGGCGATGGCCGCCAGCACGTTGAGCCACACGTACAGCGGCGCATCGGGTTCGTGGAGGGTCAGCCCCACCCCGGCCAGCGCCACCGCGCCCCAGCGCCAGTCCCACAGCCGGGCGAAGCCAAAGGCGATGATCAGGACCAGGAACAGATCGAGCAGGTTCCAGGCGTACAGCCAGGTGTTGCCGGCGCTATCCGGCCCGCTCGCCGCCAGCAGCCGCCAGCCGGGCGGCAGGTTGAGCGTGGTCTGGATGCTTTGCGGGGCGATCCGCCAACCGACCGCCGGCAGATCGCTGATCGTGGCCGATTCCAGGCGGCTGTCGGCCAGCAGTTCCAGGTTGTTCAGTTGCCGGACTTCCACGCCGGTCGTTTCCACGCCGGGTCGGGTGGTGATGAACTGATCCTCGCCGTTGATCGCCACCCGGCCCAGCCGCAGTTCGGGAGCGGCGTCCAGCCGGGTCGCGTCCAGGTTGCCGCTCAAGCGGTCCTGCGCCGTGTAGCCGTTGCCAGCGAAGTCGAGCCAGAGCATGCGTTCCAGGCTCAGGCGTTCCGGGGCGGGACTGACCTCGCCCCGCTGGCGGGTGGAAAAGCGCAGTTCCCCGCCGGCTTGCAGCAGATAGGCGGGCCACCGCCGCCACTCTTCGGGCAGGCTGGTTTGCGTCGGATCGAGCGCCGGTGCGCCTTCCACCTGAACCACCCGCAGCCGGTTTTGCGCCTGGAAGCTCCAGATTTCCTGGGCCGGCCAGTTCCCCGTTGCGGCAGGCAGGGCGAGCGCATCCAGCGGGCCGCGATGGCGGCCGGTCAGGCTGATCTTCCAACTGCCTGGCAGCAGTTGCACCCGCAACCGGCCATCCGGCTCCAGGCGGGCCGGCAGCGGGCTGTCCAGGGCCAGCGGCAGGAAGTTCGGCGGCAACACGGGACCCAGGATCTCCTCCCGCGCCTGGCCGGAGACGCTGAGTTCCAGCCGGGTCGTCACCGTGAACGGAATGCCGTCGGTCAACAGTCGGAATGCCTGGATTTCGAGCTGATCCTGCGGGGCCGCCGCCGCCGGGCGCTGGCGCAGCCACAGGACGCCGTCCTCTTCCAATCGGGGCAGTGGAACCGGTTTTCCTTCCAGCCGCAGATCGAGCAGGGCGGCGCTGGGGGGAATACGGATTGCTTCCGGCGGTTCACCCCAGAAAAACCGCCCGGTGATGCGATGATCGCCGGCGAGAACCTTCAGCGCGGGTCGTCCGTCCCGTTCCAGCACCGGCGCAAGCGACTCGTCCAGCCGCACCTCCTGCGGCCAGTAACGGCGGTCGCCGGGCAAGGTCAGCCAGCCTTCGGCGTCGGCGCGCGCCTGCTGGCTGAACTCGCCGCCCCGGGCATCGAGATTCAGGCTCAGCGTCGTCGGCCAGACGCAACGGCGCTGTTTTGGATCGGCGTAGTCCACCGGGCAGCGCCAGTCGGCCGGTTCGCGCAGCACCCAACTGATCCAGGGTTGCAGGGCTGGCGGAACCCGCGCCAGCGCGCTGGCGGTTACCGTTGGCTCGGCGGATCGGGCGGGGGTTGCGACGAATCCCAGCGCCAGCAGGCAGAACGCGACGAACAAGAGCGAAAAGGGCAGGGAGTCGGTGCGCATGATGATGGTCCCGGTAACGCCAGGAGGGGATAGCACGCAGTATAGAACCTGGCGTTGTCCCGCGCCGACGCACGGGACCCTTCAATCAGGGCGCCGACGAATTGCCTGGCGGCTGAGCGAGCCGGTAGAAGCGAATCCGTTCCGCCGGTGGAAGACCGCTGCTGGCGGATGGATCGCCAATGAAACGCAGGGCGCGGCTGCCTTCCCAGGGCGCGAGAGGTCCGCGCGCCTGCGAGGACTGGGGATAGTAGAAATTGACGACCAGCGACCGACCGTTGCGCTGTTCCCACGGCGTTTGAATCAAGGGATTATCCTGGCCGCGCAGCGCCGTTCCAGCGGCGTCCACCGCCAGCCGCCAGCGGGTAGCATCCTGCGGGCAGAGAAAGTCCTTCGAGAACGGCGAACGGAGCGAGACTGCCGGGTTGAACTGGTGCGGTTGGAAAACCACCCCGGCGACCCCGTTGCCGTACTGGCGGCGAGCGGCGGCGGAAATCTCGCCCAACCGGACCCGGTTCATCACTCCCCAGGCGATGCCCTGGTAGACGCGGGCATCGTCGGGGAAGCCGGTGGAGCGCCCTTCGGCATAGGCCAGCCGGGCCAGCAGTTCTTCATGGGCTGGACCGATTTTCATGACGGCGGCGCGCGTCGTTTCGCCCGCGGCGCGGTTCAGACAGGCCGGCAGGTCGGCGGCGACTGCCGTTCCCGCCAGCAGCAGGCCGCCGGTCAGCCAGCCGAATCGAGCTTTCCAGGCCATCATGCCACCCGCCGCCACAGCATGGCGTGCGTCACGATGTACTGATACTTGCGGGCATGTTCGCGGATGACCAGCGGCACGTCGGCCTCGCGCAACAGATCGAAGCCTTCGGCGCGCAGGAACTCGCTCAGCGCCGCCGCGCTGCGGACCGGCTTGCCCTCCTGCTCGTAACCGCCCAGCCACGCCTCCGGGGGCGTGAACTGTTCCAGCCAACTGTACGGCGAGAACAGCGCCAGCAGACCGCCGGGCTTCACCAGTCCCAGCGGCCCGCCCAGCCGCCCCAGCAGCGATTTGGGGCTGGGCAGCCGGCACAGCAGATTGGCCAGCAGCACCGCATCGAAGTCCACGAATTCGGCGGGTAGCGAACTGGCGTCGGCCTGGCGGAAACTCACCCGGTTGCGCTCGATCGCCGGGTCTACCATCGCGTTCAGGGTGACACCCAGCCTCCCTTCGTCCTTGCGGAAATAGCGCAGTTCGCCATCGCGGCGCAGAGCTTCCGCCGTCTCGATGAATGCCCGGCTGAGGTCCACGCCCACGACCCGTTCATAGCCGCGCGCCAGCTCGAAACTGGCCCGGCCCACCGCGCAGCCCACATCCAGCGCCTTGTCGGTCGCCGAACCATACTCGCGGGCGGCGTCGAGCAGCCAGCGTGCGCAACGCACCGGGAATTCCACTGCGTCGCGCGGCCCGAACGCATGGGGCATCTGGTCCTGAGCTGAACCGTAGTGCAGCAGCAGATACTCGTTCAGGATTTGCGGGTCTTCGTAGATCTGACTCGACGATCCGGCCTGATCCAGCCGCACCGCACCGCCGTCGCCTTCGCCGCGCACCAGCCGGAATCCGGCGTGCTGGAAAAAGTGGGGCCGGAAATGGAAGCGCGACCAGAGACTCGCTTCGTCGCCGGTGGATACCCAGGAACCGCCCAGGATCATCTGGTGCTGGCCGTCGTAGCAAGGCGTGCTGAAGTCGTCGTAATAGGGATGAACCTTGGCGCCGGGCAGGGGGTTGAAATGGTCTTCCAGCCATTGCCAGACGTTGCCGAATACATCGTGAAAACCGGCTTCGGTCGCCCGGCCGGCGTTGACCGGCCAGGAAGAGCTCCAGGCCAGATTGAGATTCCAGCCGCACTCGTGCGCCAGGGTCGCGCCGTCAAAATTCATCACCGGATCGGATTCGACGCCGAGGGCCGCCGCCTCGCGCTGTGGCCGGGCGCGCAATGCCTGATGCTCGGCTTCGCTGGGCAGGCGGCAGGGTTGACTATCCCCTTCCGCCCGCCAGGCGCAGTAGGCTTTGGCTTCGTGATAGTTCACATCTACTGGCCAGTCCCAAGGCATATCAATCAGTTCAAACAGGGTGCGCAGCCGGTAGCGGTGCAGGCCGGCGGGACCATCGGGAACCCAGAACGTCGGCCATTTGAGATTGCGGAACGTCCGCCAGTCCCAACCGGTTTCCGACCAGTAGCGTGGTTCGCGGTAACCGCCGGCGACGACGAACTCATGGAATTCCCCGTTGCTGACCAGAGCGCGGCTGGCCTGGAACGCTTGCACGGCGGTTTCGCGCCGACCGTATTCGTTATCCCAGCCGTAGGAGGGCCAGCCGGCCGGCTTGCCGAGCGCCACCGGCTGACCGGGTACGGCGATGAATTCGTTCGGCGGATAGTCCATGCCGGCGCGCGGGGGAAAAGCCGGGGGTTCCGCCCGCGCCGCCGATGGATGCAGCTTCGGCCATTCAGCGGGCCGCCGCACGAGGTTCAGCGGCAGTTCGCGGATCAGCACCGAGGAGGTTTCCAGGTGAATCCGCTCGTGCTCGAAACCCATAAACAGCGCCCACAACGGATGATTCTGGGTGATCGGCGCATGGTCGGCTCCCAGATCGGGATGGGTTTCGATCAGATTGCGGACGAGGCGATACACCTGCTGGCGGTAGGCGTGGACCTCCTGAATGCTGGGCCAGCGCATTTCGTTCTTGGACATGTCGTCCCAGCGCATCTCGTCCACCCCGGTTTCGAACAGCCGCTCGAAATACGGATTCAGCGGTTGTTCGAGCAGACCGGCGACCCACAGCTTGTTGATGTATAACGCCGGCGGATGGCCGAAGTAGAAGATCATCGGGTGGCGCAAGGAATGATAGGGCGGGCGGTAGAAGGCTTCCTCGCCCTGGAGGCCGGAGAACAGCACCTCGGTCAATGTCCAGGTGTTGTCGAAATAATCCAGCGCCTGTTGCCGGTCGCAGGTCGCCAGATTGGGCAGCGGCAACGAGGTCAACGTACCGTCCGGTTGCAAGCCGGGGCAGCTCTTGGGTGGCAGACCCGTCCACCACCAGGTGGGACGGGGGCCGGTCAGTTCGGCGTCGAGTTCGCCGCGTAGATTGTCGCGCCAGGCTTCAGCAGTGCTTTCCAGGGTATCGGCGGCAAGTGGCATGATCAGATTTCTCCTGTGGAATCCGGC
>JAGTSD010000115.1 GCA_018262135.1 Pseudomonadota bacterium
CGTCGCTGAGGGCAGGCGCGAATCGGGGGTGCGTCTGGAGCTTCTTCGCCAGCGCCCGGACGTAGTGCTGGGTGCGGCGAATGTGGTTGCCGGTCTCGTTGTCGCGGGTCTCCGCCAGCGAGGCCATCGCCAGGATGGTCACGTCCTGAATCGCCGCCACTTCCCGGGTGCGGCGTTGCACCTCTGCTTCCAGAAAGGCATTACGGTCCTTGAGGAACTGCTGGGCGTTCTTGAGGGTGAGATGGGTTTCGACCCGGGCCAGCACGATGGGCGGGCTGATCGGCTTGGTGATGTAGTCCACCGCGCCCAGCTTCAGCCCCTTTTCCTCGTCCTCCACCTGCACCTTGGCGGTGAGGAAGATCACCGGAATCTCGGCGGTCCGGGGATCGGCCTTGAGCCGCTGGCAGACCTCGTAGCCATCCATGCCCGGCATCATGATGTCGAGCAGGATCAGGTCCGGCAGCGGATCGGCGGCGGCAATTTTCAGGGCGCGCTCGCCATGAGTGGCGACCCTGGTTTTGTAGCGATCCTTGAGCAGGGCGCTCAGCAGGGTGATATTGTCCGGCGTGTCGTCCACGATCAGGATCGTCTGCCGTTCGATGACATCGTGCGCGTCGTTCATCATCCGCCTGCCTCCAGAAGTCGATTTTCCCCTCCTTGGCAAGGAGGGGTGGCGCGCAGCGCCGGGGTGGTTCGAAGCGACGATTCCACCATTCAGACAGGATCGCTATCTATGACTGCCCGAGCCGGGCCGCCGCTATCCGCAACTGGGTGAGCGCCCCTTCAAAATCATAGTCGCCGACAGCCTTCTCCAGCACCAGAAATGCCTCGACGGGCAGGGTTCCAGCCAGTTCCGCCCGGTGAGCAGCGAGAACATCCGCCGCCTCGGCATCGTCGTCGGCCAGCAGTTGCTCCAGCCGGGCCAGGATCGGCTGCAACCCGGCCCGGTCCAGCGCCGGCGCTGCCGGGAGGCCGGCCGGCCGATTGCTGGTGAGTGCCGCCTGCAATTGGGCGATCCAGGCCGCCAGCGCCTCGCCGGTGCGCACCAACAACGGCTCGATAGTTTCCATCCCGCCCGGCTGGCGCAACGCCTGCTCCAGCTCGGCGGCCAGCGGCTCGATGACGGTCGCGCCGATGTTGCCCGAAACACCCTTGAGCGTGTGAGCCAAGCGTTCGGCGGCAGCGCGGTCGCCAGCGGCCAAGGCCGCCTGAATCCGCGCCGGGGCGTCGGCCTGCCCGACAACGTACTGGCCGAGTAGATCGCGGTACAGCTTGCGGTTGCCCGCCACCCGCCGCAAGCCGCTGACTGTATCGAGGCCGGGAATGGCTGGCAATGCCGGTTCGGCTCCAGGCGGCGCACCGGTTGCTGGTTGACCCACCGCCGTCGCTTCAAACCCAGGTTTGAGCCAGCGCCGCAGGGTGTGAAACAGGGCGTCCGGGTCAATCGGCTTGGCGACATGGTCGTTCATCCCGGCGTCCAGGCAGTGCTGCCGCTCCTCGACCATGGCGTGGGCGGTCATGGCGATGATCGGCAAGCCCTGGAAACGAGCATCGGCGCGAATCTGGCGGGTCGCTTCGTAACCGTCCATCTCCGGCATTTGCAGATCCATCAGCACCAGGTCGAACGGCTCGCTGTCCAGACCGGCGTGCAGTCGCGCTATCGCTTCCCGGCCATTGGGAGCCACCGCCACTCGGGCGCCAGCGCTTTCCAGCAGTTCGACGACGATTTGCTGATTGACCTCATTGTCTTCCGCTAGCAGCACATGCACACCATCCAGCCGTGCCACCGTCTCCTCGTGTTGCGCCTCATACTGATCGCGCACCTCGCCTTCCGCTGGCGGGAACAACCCCACGAGGGTGTCCAGCAACAGCGAGCGGCTGATCGGTTTGACCAGAAATCCGTCCACCCCGGCGCTCTCGGCATGGGCGCGCACTTCCTCGCGGCCGAAGGCGGTGACCATCACCACGCGCGGCGGAACCTTCAGCGTCGCGTCGTACTTGAGCAGTCGGGTAGCCGCGATGCCATCCATCCCGGTCATTTTCCAGTCCATGAACACGATCTGGTAAGGATCATCGCTCCCATCCGCTACCTTGACCTCGGCGACCGCCTCCCGGCCCGAAGCTACTGCTTCGACCCGCAGGCTGACCGATTCCAACGCCTCGCTGAGGATATCCCGCGCCGCGGCATTGTCGTCCACCACCAAGGCGCGCAGGCCGTTCAACTCCGCGGGCAACACCGGCCGCCGGGTCTCCTGTTCGTCGCCCAGGCCAAACCAGAGCCCGACACCGAAGGTACTGCCGGCGCCCGGCGTGGATTCAACCCAGATGGTTCCGCCCATCAGTTCCGCCAGCCGCTTACAAATGGCCAGCCCCAGGCCGGTGCCGCCATGTTTGCGGGTGGTGGAGCCATCAGCCTGGGTGAAGGCCTGAAACATCCGCTGGCATTGCGCCGGACTCAGCCCGATGCCGGTGTCGCGCACCGCGAATTGCAGCTTGACCTTGCTGGCGGTGCGCTCCAATACCTGGGCGTGTACGGTGATCTGGCCCTGTTCAGTGAATTTGACCGCATTGTTGATCAGATTGATGAGGATCTGTCCGAGTCGCAGTGGGTCACCCACCAGGCGCCGGGGGATGTCGGCGGGGATGTCGAACAGCAGTTCCAGACCCTTGTCGTGGGCTTTCTGGCTGACCATGGTCGAGACGTTGTTGAGAACGTCATCGAAACGGAAATCGGTCTGTTCCAGGTCCAGCTTGCCGGCCTCGATCTTGGAGAAGTCGAGGATGTCGTTGATAATCCCCAGCAGGGATGTGCCGGCGTCGTGAATCTTTTGCACGTAATCGCGCTGCCTGGGAGTCAGGCCAGTTTTCTGCGCCAGGTATGCCATGCCGATGACGGCGTTCATCGGGGTACGAATTTCGTGCGACATGTTGGCCAGAAACATGCTCTTGGCGCGAGTCGCCTCCTCGGCCTTCTGTTTTTCCTCGGCCAGTTCGTGCGTTCGTTCGGCTACCTTGCGCTCCAGTTCAGCGTTGGCCTGCTCCAGCGCACGGCGGTTGGCCAGCAGCATTTGCCGCATGTGGTCCTGGGCGGCAGCCAGGATGTCCACCTCGCGCCAGGAGGGCGGCAGTGCCACTGGCTGCTCCAGTTCCAGCCGGCCGATCTGTTCGCTGTCGGCAGCCAGGATCTCGAGCGGTTGCGCCACCCGCCGCGCGAACCGGGCGGACATCAGGAAAGCCAGCAGTAGCGTCCCCGCGAACAGGACGACGAAGACCAGGCTGTCGCGCGGACTCAGAGGGATGAAGTCGCTGCGTGGGGCCATGACGACGATGAACAGCTTTTGGTTGCGCAGATCCACCGGCAGGAAGTAACTGACCCAGGTCTTGCCATCCACCGAGTAAAAATGAACCCGGTCGCTGGGCATTCCAGCCTGCCGCCAGTGTTCGATTCCTTTGGCCAGGTAGGAAAAACCCAGTTCGGCGGCGGTTTTCAACATGCCGCCCTTGAGGTCGGCATCATCCCGCGCGCCGGGATGGCGCGGCAGACCGAGCAAGCGGCCATCGGGCAGGATGACCGCGACCCGGCTGTTGGGGCTGATCGTCAGTTCGCGGGTGAAGCGGGACAGGTCGAGCAGCTTCAAATCCAGCGCCGCTACGTAATCGTGCAGGTTGACCGGATCGCGCCAGCGCACCGCGGCGGTGATGCCGGGGTCCCGCGTACTGAAAAACAGGTAGGGATCGGTCCAGTGCAGGCCGTCTTCCCGTTCCAGCGCCATCGCCCCCCGATACCAGGGTCGGGACCGGGGATCGTAGTCGCTATCGCGCCATTCCTCGGCGCGCAGGGTGTTGAAATCCCGCCATTGGAGCCATTGCTGCCGGCGCTCTCCCTGGCGCGGGTCGGTGATCCGGTTTTGCCATGCGCCGTCGGGCGGTTTCAGCAGCATCAGTTCGCGGCCGCTGTTCTCGGCAACCATGAGGGAAGCGATCCGGGGCCGCCGGCTCAGGAACGGGATGAACAGATGGTTGAATTGCCAGACATCCTCGAGATTGTAGTTGCGATTGCGCCCCCATTCCCGGACATCGTTCGCCACCCGGTCAATCTGGGCGAATACGCCCTCGATCTGTTCGCGCGCCACGTGCGAGCCCTGGCGAATGGCGCTGGCGGCCAGTTGGTCCACCATCGGTAAAAACACCGTGAAGTAGGCGGCAATAGCGAAGGCGACGAAGGTCAGGGTGACCAGCAACCAGGTGCGCCAGATCAGATCCTGGCGCAGGCTCCGGCCACCCCGGGGTAATTCAAGCCGCATGTCAGGGGCCTCCGGGTGGGGACTCGACCAAAGCGGGTTGAAACTGTGCCTCAACCGACCTGGTAGGCCGCTTCAAAGAAATCATGTTCGCACTGCATGGCGTAGCGGTAGGCGTCGGCGACGTTCGGGATATCCGGGGCGTAACGATCCAGCAACCGTTCCAGTCGGACAGCCAGTTGTTCGAAATCGGCGCTGCCATAGGTCACCACCCAATCGCTGTAGGCGTGGGGTTCCTGCTGCCGGCCGGCCAATTGTTGCCCCAGCCAGGCGTACAGCCTCATGCAGGGGGTCATGGCGGCGACCGTGACTCCCGTTTCGGCGCTCCAGGCGGTGGCCAGCAGAAAATCGGTATAGCGCCGGGTGGCCGCGCCCGGCGTCACCGCCGTCAGATCCAGATTCCAGGCTGTGGCGAGGCCATGATGCAGTTCCAATTCCTGGAGGGCGCCGCCCGCCAGTTCGTGCAGTTCCCGGAAACCGGCCCAGTCCGGCGCCTTGGCGGCGGCGATGACGTAGGCGCGGGCGAAGGCCTGCAGGTAAAACGCATCCTGGCCGATGTACCCGGCAAAGCGGGAACGGGACAGCGAACCGTCACCAATACCCCGCACGAAGGGATGATCGAGGCAGGCCTGGGCCAGATCGGTGCTGGCTTGCCAAAGCTGGTGGGAAAGGGACATTGCAAGGGTTCCTTTTTCAAACGGACAGGGTCCCGATATGATGTTAAACCGATTTTGCTCTTGAATCCTGTCCGCCGGCATGGCTCCGGCCATGCGCTTGATAATTTGAAGGTTCCCATTCATGACCGACTCTTCCCGTCCGCTGGGTTTCGCTACCCGCGTGGTCCACGCCGGCCAGTCGCCGGATCCGACCACCGGCGCAGTGGTAACGCCGATCTACGCCACCTCGACCTACGTGCAATCCAGTCCAGGCGTGCATCAGGGTTTCGAGTATTCCCGCAGTCAGAATCCCACCCGTTTCGCCTACGAACGGTGCGTGGCCGACCTGGAAGGCGGCGATGCCGGTTTCGCCTTCGCTTCGGGCCTGGCTGCGACCTCGACGATCCTGGAACTGCTGGACACCGGCGACCACGTCGTCGCGCTGGACGACCTCTACGGCGGCAGCCGGCGGTTGTTCGAGCAGGTGCGCCGGCGCAGCGCCGGGCTGACCTTTTCCTATTCCGATCTATGCGACCGGGCGGCGCTGGAAACGGTGCTGACCCCCAAAACGCGGATGATTTGGGTGGAAACGCCCAGCAATCCGCTGTTGCGGCTGGTGGATTTGGCGATGATCGTCGCCGTGGCCCGTCCGCGCGGCATCCTGACCGTGGCCGATAACACGTTCGCCACCCCCTGGGCGCAGAGGCCGTTGGAATATGGATTCGATATCGTGATCCATTCGGCGACCAAGTATTTGAATGGCCATTCCGACATCATCGGCGGCGTGGCGGTATGCCGGGGCCGGGAATTGGTGGAACGGCTGGGCTATCTGCAAAACGCCATCGGCGGGATCGCCAGCCCGTTCGACAGTTTCCTGGCCCTGCGCGGGCTGAAGACGCTGGCGCTGCGCATGGAGCGCCACAGCACGAACGCCCTGCATATCGCCGCCTGGCTGGAGCGGCATCCGAAAATCGAGCGGGTCATTTATCCCGGTCTGCCCAGTCATCCACAGCACGAACTGGCGCAGCGGCAGATGGGCGCTGGCTTTGGCGGGATGATCGGCGCGGTGGTGCGGGGCAGTCTGGCGGAGGTGACCCGGTTTCTGACCCGCTGCCAGGTCTTCACGCTGGCCGAGAGCCTGGGTGGGGTGGAAAGCCTGATCGAGCATCCGGCGATCATGACCCACGCTTCGGTGCCGCCGGAGGTGCGCCGTGAACTGGGGATTGATGACGGCCTGGTGCGGCTGTCGGTC
>JAGTSD010000116.1 GCA_018262135.1 Pseudomonadota bacterium
GATCCTGAGGCGCCGCTGACGCCGATCGAACTGATCGCCAAGGCACGGATGTTGATGATTTACGGGGGGGTGGACAAACCGGATCGGTTGATTGATGCGATCCTCGCCCTGTCCGATGATGAATCGCTGCCAGAATTGCCTTGAAAGTCATCACACTTCCGCAATGCAGCAAAATTTTCGGGCATAACCAGTTGTTTTTCAAAAAAAATGTTGTTTTTTGGCAAAAAACAACGAAAATTAGTTTTTTTGCTCTAAATTTCCTGCTAAGATGGCTCTCGCGTGGCAGGCGTTTCTTCTCCTCTGTCTGCCGCGCATCCTCCTTTGGTGGTTTTTGGCCGGGCACCTTTGCCCGGCCTTTTTTATTTCAGACCCCCCCTAACGGACCTTCAATCAGACGGGATAGCGGATTCATCGCACCGGTGCCGCAGCAACACCAGCGACCGGCCCTGCGCCGGATAGGGATCTTCGGAGGGATGCTGGAACCCCTCGGTCGGCTGACCATGAGGCAGCGCGGTATCCAACACCACCTCGAACAGCGTTCCATCGCGCAGCGCCGGCAATACGAATGGGATTTCCTCGTGATGCGCGTTGCACAGCAGCAGAAAATCATCATCCGTCAGCGCATGACCGCGCTCGTCCCATTCCTGAAGACCCGCTCCCGGTAGATATAAACCCAGACAGCGGGCGTAATCGTGGGTCCATTCGTCGTCGTTGATTTCGCGTCCGTCGGGATTGAACCAAAGAATGTCGCGGACTCCGTCGCCGTGGATGCCCCGGAAGAAATGCTGGCGGCGAAAGGTGGGATGCTGTTTTCGGATCTGAATCAGGCGCTGGGTGAAGGCCAGCAGTTCCCGGTTCTCCCGCAACCAGGCGATATCCCAATCGAACCAACTGATTTCATTGTCCTGGCAATAGGCGTTGTTGTTACCGCGCTGGGTGCGGCCCACCTCGTCGCCGGCCAGCAGCATCGGCACGCCCTGCGACAACAGCAGCGTTGCCAGGAAATTGCGCCGCTGGTGCAGCCGTTGTGCGATCACTTCCGGGTCCGTGGTATCGCCCTCCACCCCGCAGTTCCAACTGCGATTGTGCGACTCGCCATCCTGATTGTCTTCCCCGTTGGCTACGTTATGGCGCTCGTTGTAACTGACCAGATCGTACAGGGTAAAACCATCGTGGGCAGTGACGAAGTTGATGCTGGCGCAAGGCTGGCGGCCGTTGTGCTCGTACAGATCGGCGGAACCGGTCAGCCGGTAGGCCAGTTCGCCGATCAGTCCGCCTTCGCCGCGCCAGTAGTCGCGCACCACGTCGCGATACTTGCCGTTCCACTCGCTCCAGCTCGCCGGGAACTGACCCACCTGATAGCCGCCCTCCCCCGTATCCCACGGCTCGGCGATCAATTTCACCCGCGCCAGCACCGGGTCCTGCTGGACGACGTCCATGAAGGTACCGGCCTGGTTTACCTGGCCATCCGCTGCCCGCGCCAGCGCGGCGGCCAGATCGAAGCGGAACCCGTCCACATGCATCTCGGTCACCCAGTAGCGCAGGCTGTCCATGACCATTTGCAGCACGCGCGGGTGCGCCGTATTCAGGGTGTTGCCGCAGCCGGTGTAGTCCATGTAGTAACGCGGATGATCGGGCGCCAGCCGATAATAGACCGCGTTGTCAATGCCGCGAAAGCACAGAGTCGGACCGAGATGGTTGCCTTCGGCAGTGTGATTGTACACCACGTCGAGGATCACTTCGATGCCGGCCGAGTGCAGGCTCTTGACCATGCTCTTGAATTCGCTCACCGGCTGGTCGGTGGCCGCATAGCGCGGATCGGGTGCGAAATAGCCGATGGGACTGTAACCCCAGTAATTGCGCAAGCCCCGGTCGAGCAGGTGGCGCTCGTCCACGAAGCACTGGATCGGCAGCAATTCCACCGCCGTCACGCCGAGCGCCTTCAGATAATCAATCACCGGCCCGCAGGCCAGGCCAGCATACGTACCACGCAAATGGGGCGGCACATCGGGGTAGCGCATGGTGAAGCCGCGCACGTGCAGCTCGTAGAGCAGCGTATCGCGCCAGGACGTGTGCGGGGACCGGTCGTCACCCCAGAAGAAGGCGGCGTCCACCACCTGACATTTCGGCATCCCCGGCGCACTGTTGCGGGTGTTGAAGCTGAAATCTTCGTTGCGGCCGCCGATCCGATAGCCGAACTGGGCGTCGCTCCACTGGAGCTGGCTCACGATGCTGTTGGCGTAGGGATCGAGCAGCAGCTTGTGGGCGTTGAAGCGATGACCCGCATCCGGCTGGTAAGGGCCATGCACCCGATAGCCGTATAACAACCCGGGGCGGGCTTCCGGCAAATAGCCATGCCAGACGCCGCCAGTCCGCTCGCGCAGCGGAATCTGAGCGACCTCCTGCTTGCCCCTGGCATCAAACAGGCACAACGTCACCTGCTCGGCGTGCGCCGAGAACAGGGCGAAGTTGACGCCTTCCCCATCCCACGTGGCCCCCAGCGGATAAGGCCGGCCCGGCCAGACGGTCATAGTGGATTTCATCGGCAATGCCCCTGCCAAGAAAGCATCAGGCGCCAGGGTTTCAGCCGGCGCCTGATGCCTGATGCCTCATTACTCGCTAAACGCATGCATGGCGACGCTGACTTCGCCGGGTCCGACCACCGTCACGCCGCCTTCCGTGACCTTATACCGGCGCCGGTCGAGTTCGGGATCGTAACCAATGCGCGTGCCGGCCTCGACGACGTTGTAGTTACCGATGATGGCCCGCCGCAGCCGGGCGCCGCGCTTGATGTGGACATAGTCCTGAACGATGCAATCCTCGATCTCCACATCATCCTCGATGATGACCTCGCGGCGAATGATGGAGTTGCTGATGGCGGCTCCCTGCACCAGCGAACCGGCGGCGACTACGCTGTTATGCAGCCTGGCATCGAGCATGCGCGCGACCGGTCCCTGATAGTTACTGGAAAAGATCCGCCATTGCGGGTTGAAGACATCGAAGCGCGGCGTCAACCCCAGCAGGTCCTGATGGGCGCTGAAGTAGGCGTCCAGCGTCCCGACATCGCGCCAGTAGGCCGGTTCTTCGTAGGGCTTCGTCCCCGGCACCTTGTTGGAGGCAAAATCGTAGGCGAACAACCGGTGGGTTTCCATCAGCGCCGGCAGCACGTTCTGGCCGAAGTCGTGCTCGCCCCGCTCGTTGGCCGCCTTGAGCGCTTCGACCAGCACCTTGGCGTCGAACAGATAATTGCCCATCGAGGCATAGGCGCGGGTGGGATCTGACGGCATCGGCGTCGGATTGGCGGGCTTTTCCTGGAACTCGTTCACCCGGCCGGCGTGGTCGGCGACGATGACGCCGAATCCCTTGGCATCGGCAACCGGTACCGGCAGCGCCGCCACGGTCACGTCGGCTTCCCGCTCGCGGTGGAAATCCACCATCTGGCGGAGATCCATCCGATAGACGTGATCGGCGCCGAATACCAGCACCAGATCGGGATTGTGCAACTGAATCAGATTGAGGTTCTGGTAGACGGCGTCAGCGGTGCCCTGGAACCAGTCGCCGCCGCGCCTCATCTGCGGGGGCACCACCGTTACGAACTCCTCGTTGCGCATCGGCGACACTACCCACGCCTTGCGGACGTGCTCGATCAGGGACTGCGACTTGTACTGCACCAGCAGGTAAATCGCCTGAATGTTGGAGTTGAGGAGGTTGCTGAGCACGAAGTCCACGATGCGGTAGCGGCTACCAAACGGCAACGAGGGCTTGGAATTTTCCGAAGTCAGCGGGCTCAGGCGCGAACCCTCGCCGCCGGCCATCACAATCGCAAGAATTTTCGGTTGTTTCATCGCAGCACATCCTTCGTTTCGATTAAGAGCATTTCACACAAACCCCCGAGCGGAATCAGGGCCCGGTCGGGGCGGTTATCCAGTTCGCAGCTTTGTTCGTAGCGGGTTTTTTCCAGGGTGAACCACTTCCGCAGGGCCGTTGGGAGCCGTCCGACTTACAGCCAGATCTCGGCCCTCATCCGGCCTCCTCAGCCCTCGAAGGTGTCGAAATCACGCTCCGTGTGCAGGTGGTGGCGGATGCGGAAGACGTGCGCTGGCATCCGGTTCGGGTTCAGTTCCACATAGTTGCGCGGCCCGTTCCACATATAGTGGGCGCCGGTCAGCAGGTCGTGGACCTGGAACGGGTGGTGCGGGTCCACGCCCAGCGCCGCCAGATCCAACTGGGTCATCCCGGCCTGGGTGTAGTTCGGATCCAGGTTCACCACCACCAGAATCACGTTGGCGCCGTTGGCGGTCGCCTTGCTGTAGCAGAGGATCTGCTCGTTATCGATGGGATGGACGCGCAGGCTGGCGTTCGACTGCAAGGCCGGATTGCGCTTGCGGATGCGATTCACCAGGGCGATGAAGTCGTGCAGGCTGTTGGGACCGTCCAAATCCTGGAAACTGCGATAGCGCAACTGGTATTTCTCGGAATCGAGATATTCCTCGCTGCCGTGCTTGACCGCGACATGCTCCATCATTTCGTAGGCCGGACCGTAGATGCCGTAGTTGGCGGTCATGGTCGCCGCCATCACCAGCCGGGACAGGAACATCGGCCGGCCGCCGAATTGCAGCGCCTCGGTCAGGATGTCCGGGGTGTTGGGCCAGAAGTTCGGCCGGAAGTAGTCGTGACCCGGAGTCTGGGTCAGTTCGGTCAGGTACTCGGCCAGTTCCCACTTGGTGTTGCGCCAGGCGTAGTAGGTATAGGACTGGGTATAGCCCAGCTTGGCCAACCGGTGCATCACCTTGGGCCGGGTGAAGGCCTCGGCCAGGAAAATGGCGTTCGGCGTGGTCTTCTTGATCTCGCCGATCAGCCATTCCCACATCGCAAACGGCTTGGTGTGCGGGTTGTCCACCCGGAAGATGCGCACGCCCTGTTGAGTCCAGAATTCGAAGATGCTCTTGATCTCGTCCCACAGCGCCCGCCAGTCGTCGGTCTCGAAATTGAACGGGTAGATGTCCTGATATTTCTTGGGCGGGTTCTCGGCGTATTGCACCGTACCGTCCGGCCGCCAGCGGAACCAGTCGGGATGCTGCTTGACGTAGGGATGATCCGGCGCGCATTGCAGGGCGATGTCCAAGGCGATGTCAATGCCGTGTTCCTTGGCCTTTTGCACCAGTCGGCGGAAATCCTCCAGCGTGCCCAGTTCCGGCAGGATAGCCTTGTGGCCGCCTTCCGCCGCGCCGATGGCCCATGGACTGCCGACGTCGTCGGGACCCGGCGTGAGGGTGTTGTTCTTGCCCTTGCGGTTGACCCGGCCGATGGGATGGATCGGCGGGAAATACAAAACGTCGAAGCCCATGGCGGCGATGCGCGGCAACCAGGCCTCGCAGTCCTTGAACGTGCCATGCTGGCCCGGCACCGGGCTGCACGAGCGCGGGAACATCTCGTACCAGGTGCTGAACCGGGCGCGCTCGTCCTCCGCCACCACACCCAGGATCTTGCCGTAGGTCAACGCCAGCCGGCGGTCGGCGTGGCGTTCCATTTGCCGGGCCAACTCGTCGTCCAGCCCCAGTTGCCGGCGGTATTGCAAATCGTGCGGCCCCGCCAGTTCCCCGGCGCGCTGAGCCAGCCACTTGGCATCCGCACCAGTCGCCCGCTGGCTGGCCTTGGTCGCCAGTTCCGCGCCCACCCGCAGCGACAGCGCGATATCCTCGGCCTGTACCCAGCGGCCCAGATCGTGGCGCCAGGACTTGAAGGCGTCCACCCAGGCGATGACGGTGTATTCGTAGCGGCCCAGTTCCAGCACCGGAAATTCGCCGCGCCAGCGGTCGTTGACCAGAAAGCGCATCGGGACTTCCTGCCAGGCGGTCTCGCCCGTCTTGCGGTATTGCAGGACGCAGGACAGCGAGTCGTGGCCGTCGGTGAACACGTCGGCTTCGACCACCACGGTTTCGCCCACGGTGCGTTTGATCGGGAAGCGGCCGCCGTCAATCTCGGGGGTCACACCTTCGATGATCACCCGCTTGCGGCCATCCACTCCCCCTGGGTCAGGGACTTTCGGCGCCGGTGGGGTGGCCGGCTCGACCACAGCTACCTTGGGAACGCCCGCGACCGCCGGTTTCTCGGATCGTTCGGGTTGATTCTGCTTGCCAGGATCCGTCAGCGAATTTTTCGACATTACCGAATACCCTCGTTTTGTTTATATGGGGTT
>JAGTSD010000117.1 GCA_018262135.1 Pseudomonadota bacterium
CGTGCTGGGAGGAGTCGGTGCGGCGGTATGAACTTTCCGCATTAGAAGAGCGGATCGCCCGCTTCAACGCCGAGCATGGGCTGGAAAAAAAGGGCATCGCCCGGCTGCCCCTGTGCTTCGGCATCTCCTTCACCAGCACGTTCCTGAACCAGGCCAGCGCCTTGGTGCATGTCTATACCGACGGCAGCGTGAGCGTGAGCACCGGCGCCATCGAAGTCGGTCAAGGAGTCAAGGCGAAAATCCAGGCGGTGGCGGCTCGGACTTTTTCCATCGCGCCCGAGCGGATCAAGGTGGAAAATACCACGACCACGCGCATCGCCAATGCATCGCCCACGGCGGCCAGCACCGCCGCCGACCTGAATGGTCACGCGACCCGATTGGCCTGTCTGACGATCGCCAAGCGTTTGCAGGAGACGGCGGCGCGGCTGCTGTCCTGCGATCGTCCGGAGGCCATCGGGATCAGCTGCTGTCCTGCGATCGTCCGGAGGCCATCGGGATCATCGATGAAATGGTCTACCTGGATGGCGTGAGGACCGATCTGCGCTGGGAACAACTGATCGCGCAAACCTACCTCGACCGCATTGGCCTCTCAGCCCACGCCCACTACGCCACCCCCCAGATCTATTTCGATCGTAACCAGGAAAAGGGCAGGCCCTTCGCCTACCACGTGTTCGGCACCGCCATCGTCGAAGTCACCCTGGATGGCCTGCGCGGCACTTATCGCTTCGATTCCATCAAGGTGACGCACGATGCCGGCGCGAGCCTCCATCCCGCCATCGATCGCGGCCAGGTAGAAGGCGGCGCGGTGCAGGGGCTGGGTTGGCTGACCCTCGAGGAAATCCTGTCCGACGCCCAAGGCCGTCTGTTGACCGACACGCTCACCGACTACAAAATCCCCGATCTCTATTTCGCCCCCGAGGTTCACGTGCATTTTCTCGAGCAGGCAGAAAACCCAGAAGGTCTGTTTCATTCCAAGGCGATCGGCGAACCCCCCTTCCTCTATGGCATCGCCGGCTACTTCGCTTTGCTCAAGGCCATGCAGCATTTTCGGCCAGAGGTGAAGATGGACTTCGCTGCGCCCCTCACGCCAGAAAAGGTCCTCATGGCGCTCTACGCCGAAGCGTGAGCGTGGACCGCAAAGCCCCGATCTATAGCCTGCCCGACGCGCTGCGCGGGCTTTTGATCTATGGCGTTGGGGACGGTGTGGCCGCCTGGCTGACCGGCCAGTTTCAGCTCTCCCGTCTGCTCGGCATCATGGTAATAGGCAGCACGGTCTACGCCATGGAGATCCCCCATTATTTCCGTTGGATCGATCGTCAATCGCCGGCGAGGCCCGGCTGGCGTGCGTCCGTCCCCAGGACCCTGCTGGCTCTGCTCTATTTCAACCCGCTCTGGATCGCACGCCACCTGTTATTCATCCGCTGCTTCTCTGGCCAGTGGGAGGCTGTGAGTACCGACTTGCTGCGCCTCGGCGCCTCTGCCTTCCTCGCCAACATCCCGTTCGCTTTCCTGGCCAATTACCTGATTCAAAACCAGTTGCCCTCTGATTGGCGTTTCCCGAGCAGCGCCGTATTCTCGGCCCTGATGGCGATTTACTACGCGTCGAGCGAGGTGCTTTTTGGCTAACTCGGAAAAACTCTGGGGGTTTCTCCTGGAACGCCTGGAGCGGGGTGTTCCGGTGGGCCTGCTGGCGGTCGTGGACAGCCGCGGCAGCACGCCCGCCAAGGCCGGCGCGAAAATGGCAGTCGCAGCAGACGGGAAGCGGGAAGGCACCATCGGCGGCGGCGCGATGGAGCGGCATGGGGTGGAGCAAATCCGCAAGAGGCTCGGCGAGGGAATCGTCACCCAACGGATCGAACGTCAGGAACCTCACGGCGATGGCTCTGGCAGGAGCTGCGGCGGTGTTCAGACCCTGATCCTGCATCTCTGCTCGGCAAAGGACCGGGCGCCCATCGCGAGCCTCTTGCGGGCGATCCGCCAGCGCGACTCGGTCGTGTTCCGCATCGATCCCTCCGGCCTCGCTTTGGTCGAGGCATCCTCCCTCAACCCCGGGGAGACCGCGTTTCACCAGGACGGTGAGGACGATTGGCGATACCTCGAAAACATTGGCATCCCGTACACCGCCTACCTCGTCGGTGGCGGCCACGTAAGCCTGGCTTTGTCGAGGATCCTGACCACCCTCGACTTCCACATCGTGGTTTTCGAGGAGCGCCCCGAACTTGACACCTTCGTCGACAACCCTTACGCCCACGAAAAAAGAATCATCCCGTTCGACCAGGTCCATCGGCACATCCCCGAGGGCGAACACCATTATGCGATCGTCATGACGCCTTCCCACGCCAGCGACGAACGGGTGCTCGGCGCCCTGATCGACAAGCGCTTGCGCTTTCTGGGTATGCTGGGGAGCAAAGCCAAGGTTGCCGCCATCCTGGAGAGTTTGGCGCTGCGGATTCCCGAAGAGACACTGCGGCGCGTGCACGCGCCCGTCGGCTTGCCCATCGAGAGCCACACTCCGGCCGAGATCGCCGTGAGTATTGCGGCAGAAATAATACAGGTGAAGAACACGGTCGAACGTCGTTTGAACCCCGCACCTTGCTGACGGCCTTTCATGCTCTTCTCACTACGGAAATCGTGCAGGTCTGTTTTCCGGCTCGTGAGTGGCGGCGGCTGTCCGAACGGTTGGGGCTACCCCAAAATCTGGGGTTTGGGCTGACATTCCCGTCCCCGGTGCTCGTTCGTCCGGCCCGGTCAGGACGAGATGGAACACCGAGGCATCCACCGGGAGGAGCCCCCGCCACCGCTCGTCGATCACGACGAACACGCGATCGCCGTAGCGCGCGAGCCGGCGCAGCAGGCACCGCACGTCCTCCAGAGGCAGCGCCGGCAGGCGGTCGAGGCGCAGGGTGAGGCTGGCGCCGGTGTGTTGCAGCAGTCGCGTCAACCGGGGGGTGGCACGCCGGAACAGGCGTCCGTCGACCAGCCCCCGAAAGGAGAGGACGAGGTTGGGGACCGCCGCCTCCCGCAGGGCCAAGGTGACGTTACCCTGCGCCAGAGAGCCGGCGAGGGCGGCGCGAACCGCGGCCACGCGGCGCTCCAGCCCCGCCCGCGCCGGTCCGGTACCGGCCAAATGACGCCGGGCGAATTCCCGCATCGACAGGCCGATAATCCAGTCGGAGATCACCAGGGGGAGCCGGGCGGGGGAAAAGACCGGCAGGGTGCGCAGGAACCGACCGAGCCGTGCCACGCCACCCGGCAGGATGCCCTTGATCAACAACCGGACGATGATGCGCAGCCGGTCGGCGGTCGCATAACCACTCTGGTACCGGGGGGCGCGGAGAAAGCGCCCGGTGGTGTTCCTAACGTGGATACGGATATCAATAAAATGCTTACAATACATTGATTATAAAGCAGCTTAACAAGTCGGTATCCACGTCTGAAACACCACCGCTATCACCAATCCGGGGCGATCCCCCAACTCTCGCCATCAGCGAGGCAGCGCGAGTTTTCGTGGGCGCATTGCTCTAAAGTCGCCCAATCCCCAGTCCACTATTCATCCATCTCAAGGAGAATCCGCCCATGCGAGCTGTTGCGATTTCCACCCTGGGCGCGCTGCTGGTCACCGGCATCGCCCTGGTTCCTCAAGCATCCATTGCCGCGCCCGCCGACGTTCCGCCGGAGGTCGTCGCCAGCCGGGAGGCCGTGCAAAAATTCAGCGCCACGCTGAAAGAAGCCCTGCAAGAGGCCGTCAAGAGCGGCGGTCCGGTCAACGGCATCGCGGTTGTCACGACAAGGCCGGTCAGATCGCTACCGACCTGAGCCAGCAACTGGGGATGACGGTGGGGCGGACCAGTCTCAAAGTCCGCAACTCCACCAATGCCGCCGACGACTGGGAACTGGCGGTGCTCAAGCAGTTCGACGCGCGCAAGGCCCAGGGCGAGCCGGCGGACAAGCTGGAGTTCTTCGAGGTGACCGACCACGGGGGCCAGAAAACCTTCCGCTACATGAAGGCCATTCCCACCGGTGCGCTGTGCCTGAACTGCCACGGCGAGAACCTCAAACCCGAAGTGGACGCCAAACTGAAAGAACTGTACCCGAACGATCAGGCGCGCGGTTTCAAGGAAGGCGATCTGCGCGGCGCATTCACTCTGGCCAAACCGGCTTCGTAAGGAGACCGTATGGACGCCGGGACACGCGCTCGACCGTCACCGCTCTGGATGATCGTGAAGCCGCCGGGCGCACGGTACGCTGGGCGTGGAGATGGGTTCGCGCAGTCCCGGCGTCTACCCGCATCGCCAACTTTACCCTTTACCCTCATCACTTCTGAATCTGTGGTCAGTCTCCGTTCCAGGCGCTTTCCTGGAACGAACCTCCTCGTCGCAGGATTGCGCTTGTCTGAAACCGGATGTGGGAGAAAACGACGTGATCGAGCTTGTAAAAAAACTCGTTGGCCTGGGGTTGCTGGCGAGCGCGTTGATTCTCGAACCGGCTGAAACCGCGACGCCACCCGCACCAGCGAGGGTGGACAATCCGGTTTTGCCCGCCTCGCCCCCCGTTCCTGGGCCGCTGGCGACCCGCGAAGCCGTCGAACTCATCACCCTGTTCGCCGCCAAAACTACGACCGATCACAGTCAGTTGAAGCCGCTGCAGGGACCCTTTCATACCGGCCCGGAAGTGACCCAGGCGTGCCTGAAATGCCACAACCAGGCCGGGCTTCAGGTGATGCAGAGCATTCACTGGACCTTTGAGAAGATCAGCCCCACCACTGGCAAGAAGCTGGGCAAGCGCTACGCCGCCAACAATTTCTGTGGGTCCATCCTGTCCAACGAACCCCGCTGCACGAGTTGTCATGCCGGTTACGGCTGGACCGATCAGCACTTCGATTTCACCAAGCAGGAGAATGTGGACTGTCTGGCCTGCCACGACACCACTGGAACCTATAAAAAGGTTGCAACCGACGCCGGCCATCCCCCGTACAAGCCGCGCGAAATGCCGCCGGGCAGCGGCAAGATCGTGCAGCCGCCCGACCTGACCAAAATCGCCCAGCACGTGGGCCGGCCAGGACGCGGCAATTGCGGGGCCTGCCACTTCAACGGCGGCGGGGGCGATGCGGTCAAGCATGGCGATCTCGATACCTCGCTGATCAAGCCCAGCCGCGACCTGGATGTGCATATGGCGGTGGACGGCGCCAACATGGTCTGCGCCGACTGCCATACCTTCAACGCGCACCAGCCTTCCGGCAGTCGCTATGCGATCACCGCCAGGGATCGCCATGGCTTCGACCTGCCCAAAGATGACCGCAACCGCGCCACCTGTGAATCCTGTCACAGCGCCACGCCGCACCAGGAAGCCCGGCTCAACCTCCACACCCGTCAAATCGCCTGCCAGACCTGTCATATCCCCGCGTTCGCCCGGGGCGGCATTGCTACCAAGATGTTGTGGGACTGGTCCACCGGCGGCAAACGCGGAGCGGACGGCAAGCCGCTGTTCATCAAGGATGAGCATGGCCATTTGATCTACTCGGCGGAAAAAGGCGATTTCAAGTACGAGGAAAACGTCCGCCCCGAATACCAGTGGTACAACGGCATCGTCCGGCAAATCACCCTCACCGACAAAATTGACGACAGCGGGATTCTCGTGCTGAACGCCGTCGAAGGTTCCGCCCAGGATCCGAACGCCCGCATCTGGCCGTTCAAGGTGATGCACGGCAAGCAGCCCTATGATCCGGTGAACAAGACGCTGGTCGTCAACCATGTTTATGGCAAGGACGACACCTCATTCTGGGAAAACTTCGATTACGCCAAATCCATCAAGGCCGGCATGGAGTACGCCGGTTACCCGTACCGCGGCCAGTTCAGCTTCATCGAAACGCGCATGAACTGGTTCATCACCCACATGGTGGCCCCCAAGGAAAAGGCCGTTTCCTGCCAGGAATGCCATTCCCGTTCGCCGGACAGCCGACTGGCCGCTATCACCGACCTGTACCTGCCGGGGCGCGACCGCAATATCTGGGTTGACCGGATCGGCTGGCTGCTGGTCGCCGCCGCGCTCGCCGCCGGGTTGCTGCATGGCCTGTTCCGCCTCATCAACCGCTTTCGGAGGAACGCCGCATGAGCGCCGAACGCCTCTACATTTACAAGCGTTACGAGCGATTCTGGCACTGGTCGCAGGCCGCGTTGGTCATCGCGATGATGATCACCGGCTTTGAGATTCATGGCGCTTATCACTGGCTGGGCTTCGGCAAAGCCGTGGAGATTCACACCCTGACTGCGTGGGTCCTGCTGACGCTGTGGGCCTTCACCATTTTCTGGCAATTCACCACGGGCGAATGGCGGCAATACCTGCCCTCGCTGAAGAATGTGCTGGCCATGGCCCGGTACTACACCATCGGCATCTTCACGCACGAGCCGCACCCGTTCCGCAAGACGCTGGCGCAGAAACACAATCCGTTGCAGCGGTTGGCCTATCTGGCGCTGCTGGCCTTCATCTCGCCGCTGGTCTGGGGGTCCGGGCTGCTCTATCTGTTCTACGGCGACTGGGGGAGGCTCGGCCTGGATCGGTATCTGTCGCTGGAAGTCGTGGCCATC
>JAGTSD010000118.1 GCA_018262135.1 Pseudomonadota bacterium
CGGCGGGCGGGCCGGGGTCCGGGCGGTGCTGTACATGGCCACGGTTTCCGCCAGCCGGTGTAATCCCGTGATCAAAGCGTTCTACGAGCGATTGCGGGCAGCCGGCAAACCGGCCAAGGTCGCGCTGACCGCCTGCATGCGCAAATTGTTGACGATCCTGAACGCGATGCTCAAGGCCAAGACCCCTTGGCAACCTCCCGAGGAGTGCAGGCCCTGAAGTTTTCAACACAGTTGCTCTCCCCCGCCGCCTGCCGGATCGCGCTGGGCTTCGATTTTGGCCGCGCCCGCATCGGCGTCGCGGTCGGCGATACGGTCACCGGCGCGGCCCGTCCCCTGCGCACCCTGCCTGCCCGCCAGCAGCGTCCCGACTGGGACGCCATCGCCCGGCTGATCGCCGAGTGGCGGCCGGACTGGCTGGTGGTCGGCGTGCCCCGTCATGCTGACGACACCGCCAGCGCGACGACCACAGCCGCGCTGCGGTTCAGCCGCCAGTTGCAGGGGCGCTTTCATCTGCCGGTGGCGACCATTGACGAACGGCTATCCTCCTGGGAAGCCGAACAGCGCGGATTCGAGACTGCCCTTGGCCATCGCCGGAGCAACGATCCTACGCTCGACGCCCAGGCAGCGGCGATCATCCTGGAAAGCTGGTTCAACCACCCACGGAGCCTCGCCTGATGCGCGACGCCGAACCCCTGATCGAAACCATGGCCGGCCAACTGCGCGAGCTGCTGGCCGAGCGCGATATTACCGAACCCATGCTGGTCGGCATCCATACCGGCGGCGTCTGGATCGCCGAACGGCTGCGCCAGTTGCTCGGCATCGCCGCTCCACTCGGCCAACTGGATATTTCCTTCTACCGCGACGACTTCAACCGGATCGGCGTCAACCGGCGGGTCCGGCCCTCGGAACTGCCGTTCGATGTGGACGGCCGCCATCTGGTGCTGGTGGACGACGTTCTCAACACCGGCCGCACTATCCGCGCCGCGCTGAACGAGCTGTTCGACTACGGCCGGCCCGCCTCGGTACTGCTGGCAGTGCTGGTGGACCGCGGTGGCCGCGAGTTGCCGATCGAAGCCCAGGTGGTCGGCGCCCGACTGAAGGTGCCCGTGGATCAGGAGGTGCAGTTGACCGGCCCCGAACTCTTGCAACTGGTCATTCAGCAAATCACCCCATGAGCGCCACGCACTTCCAACTGGACCCGCAGGGCCGCCTGCTGCACTTCCTGACCATCGAAGGGCTGACCCGCCGCCACCTGACCGACATTCTCGATACCGCCGAATCGCTGCACGGCGTGGCCGAGCGCCGGGTCAAGAAGCTGCCCACCTTGCACGGCAAGACCGTGGTCAATCTGTTCTTCGAGGCCAGTACCCGCACCCGCACCACCTTCGAACTGGCGGCCAAGCGGCTGTCGGCGGACGTGCTGACCCTCAACATCGCCACTTCGTCGGCGGTTAAGGGCGAAACCCTGCTCGACACCCTGCGCAACATCGAAGCGATGCAGTGCGACATGTTTGTGGTGCGCCACGAGCAGAGCGGCGCAGCCGAATTCATCGCCCGCCACGTCAAGCCGCACATCGCCGTCCTCAACGCCGGCGACGGCCGCCACGCCCATCCGACCCAGGCGATGCTGGACGTATTCACCATCCGCCGCCACAAGCCGGATTTCTCCCGCCTGCAAGTCGCCATCGTCGGCGACATCCTGCACTCGCGGGTGGCCCGTTCGCTGATCCACGCCCTCAATATTCTCGGCGCTGGCGAAATTCGAGTGGTCGGGCCGCGCACCCTGTTGCCGGCCCAGGTCGAAACGCTGGGCGCGCGGGTATTTTACGACCCGGCCCAGGGTCTGCGGGATGTGGACGTGGTGGTGATGCTGCGCTTACAGAAGGAGCGGATGGAAGGGGCACTGCTACCCAGCGAACAGGAATTTTTCCAACGCTACGGCCTGACCGAGGAGCGACTGGCGCTGGCCAAGCCGGATGTGCTCGTCATGCACCCCGGCCCCATCAATCGCGGAGTGGAAATAGACTCGCGGGTCGCCGACGGGCCGCGCTCGGTCATTCTGGAACAGGTCACCAACGGCATCGCGGTGCGAATGGCGATCATGTCCATCACCCTGGGCAACCACGCCCGCCCGGCCGGGGAGACCCCCTGATGCACATCCTGATCGAGGGCGGCCGGGTGATTGATCCGGCCCATCAATTCGACGCCATCACCGATCTTTTCGTCGCCGTGGGACGGATCGCCGGCTTGGGTTACCCACCGGCTGGATTCAAGGCCGAACGGGTCATCGACGCCCGTGGCCGCATCGTCTGTCCCGGCCTGATCGACCTCTGCGCCCGGTTGCGCGAGCCGGGGCAGGAACACAAGGCCACCATCGCCACCGAAGCCCGGGCCGCGGCGGCCGGTGGCATCACTACCCTGGTCTGCCCCCCCGACACCGACCCGGTGATCGATGAACCGGCAGTGGTGGAACTGATTCGCCGCCGCGCCAAGGCCGCCGGGCACGCCCGGGTATTGACGCTGGGCGCGCTGACTCACCGGCTGCGCGGCGAACGGCTGGCGGAAATGGCGGCGCTCAAGGACGCCGGTTGCGTCGGCGTCGGCGACGGCGGCCACCCCATCGCCAACACCCGCGTCCTGCGCCGGGCGCTGGAATACGCCGCTACCTTTGACCTGACCGTGTTCCTGACTCCGCTCGATCCCGAACTGGGTTCCGGTCTGGCCCATGAAGGCCAGGTCGCTACCCGGATGGGGTTGTCGGGCATTCCGGCGGCGGCGGAAACGGGGATCATTGCCCGCGATCTGGAACTGGTCCGCGACCTCGGCGTGCGCGTGCATTTTGGCCGGCTGTCCAGTGCTCGTTCGGTGGAACTGGTGGCGCGCGCCCAGGCCGAAGGTCTGCCGGTGACCGCCGACGTCGCGGTTCACCACCTGCATCTAAGCGAAAACGACCTGGCCGGTTTTGACAGCCGCTGCCATGTCCGGCCGCCGCTGCGCGGTCCGCGCGACCGGGATGCGCTCCGGGCCGGCCTGGCCAGCGACGTGCTCGGCATGTTGTGCTCCGACCACCGGCCGCACGAGCCGGACGCCAAGCAGGCGCCGTTTGGCGATACCGAACCGGGCATTTCCGGGCTGGATACCCTGCTGGCGCTGAGCCTGCGGCTGGTGCGGGACGGCGTGCTGCCGCTGCCGGCGCTGATCGAACGGCTCACCTGGGGGCCGGCGCATATTCTGGGGCTGGATCGGGGCCATCTCGGCATCGGCGCCCCCGCTGACGTTTGCGTGTTCGATCCGGATGCCGACTGGCTCGTGACCGCCGACACCCTGCGCAGTCGTGGCCAGAACAGCCCCTTTATCGGGTGGCACCTGCAAGGGCGGGTCACGCACACCCTGCTGGAAGGGCGCGTGGTGTACGAGGTGTGAAGTTTGAATTCGCACGCCGCCGCAGTCTGACGATTCAGGCAGCGGCGCGGTCAGGTCGTTCACATCGTCCTGAACGAGGTCTTGTTCTGAGCATAGGTGAGCGCTTCGTCGCGGGTGACGGTCCCCTTCTTGATCAACTCCAGCAGGTGCTGGTCGAGCGTCTGCATCCCGGAGGCTGCGCCGGTCTGAATGGATGAATACATCTGCGCGACCTTGTCCTCGCGGATCAGATTGCGGATAGCCGGAATGCCGACCATGATCTCCCAAGCCGCAGTACGGCCCCCACCCTTCTTCTTGAGCAGCGCCTGGGAGATGACCGCCCGCAACGACTCGGACAGCATCGAACGCACCATCGGCTTCTCGCCGGCCGGAAACACGTCAATAATGCGATCAATGGTCTTGGGCGCGGAACTGGTGTGCAGGGTACCAAACACGAGGTGACCCGTTTCGGCGGCAGTCAGTGCCAACCGAATGGTTTCCTGATCGCGCATTTCCCCAACCAGAATGATGTCCGGGTCCTCGCGCAGTGCCGAGCGCAGTGCCTCGTTAAAACCGAGCGTGTCGCGATGTACCTCGCGCTGGTTGATCAGGCAGCGCTGGCTCTGGTGGACGAACTCGATCGGATCCTCGATGGTCAGGATGTGGCCGTACTCGTTCTTGTTGATATGGTCAATCATCGCCGCCAGGGTCGTGGACTTGCCCGAGCCGGTGGGACCGGTGACCAGAATCAGCCCGCGCGGGACGTTGATCAGCTCCCGGAACACCGGGGGACACCCGAGATCTTCCAGCGTCAGGATCTTGGTGGGAATGGTGCGGAATACCCCGGCCGCGCCCCGATCCTGGTTGAAAGCGTTGACGCGGAACCGGGCCAGTTTCGGAATCTCGAACGAGAAGTCGCATTCCAGAAATTCGTCGTAATCCTTGCGCTGCTTATCGTTCATGATGTCGTAGATCAGGCCGTGGACCTGCTTGTGCTCCAACGCCGGCACGTTGATGCGGCGGACATCGCCGTCCACCCGGATCATCGGCGGCAGGCCAGCCGACAGATGCAGGTCCGAAGCATTATTCTGGACAGAAAAGGTCAACAGTTCGTCGAGGTTCATGGCGATTGCTCCCGCAAAAGCGTTGGATGGCGGCCCGCTGGCGACGCGCCGCTGAATCGGATTTCAAATTAGTATATATCTACCGAAAGCCTCATGACCGTGCCCCTCACTTCGGGAATCCAG
This sequence comes from Pseudomonadota bacterium, assembly GCA_018262135.1. GTDB lineage: Bacteria > Pseudomonadota > Gammaproteobacteria > Competibacterales > Competibacteraceae > Contendibacter. The sequence goes on from JAGTSD010000118.1 coordinate 4,650, forward strand.
CCACCATGACCACCGACTTCGCCGACCGCCTCCACGCCGTGCGGGACCGCATCCGCGCCGCCGAGCGCCGCTTCCAGCGCCCGCCAGGTGCGGTGCGGCTGCTGGCAGTTAGCAAAATCCAGCCGGCCGCCGCCATCGCGGCGATGGCGGCGGCCGGCCAGACCTGTTTTGGGGAAAACTACGTCCAGGAAGCACTGGACAAAATGGCCGCACTGGCGGCTCTGGCGCTGGAATGGCATTTCATCGGCCCGATCCAGGCCAACAAGACTCGTGGCATTGCGGAGCATTTCGCCTGGGTCCATAGCGTGGACCGGCTGAAAATCGCCGAGCGGCTGAGCGCGCAACGGCCTGAATCCCTGCCACCCTTGAATGTGTGCTTGCAGGTCAACATTGACCGGGAACCCACCAAGCACGGCCTGGACCCGATGGCCGTAAGCGGGATCGCCGCCGCAGTCGCGGCGCTGCCACGATTGCGGCTGCGCGGCCTGATGGCGATTCCGGCGCCGGCGGCGGATTTCTCCGCACAGCGCCCCGCTTTAGCCCGGCTGCGAATCCTGCAAGAGCAACTCATCGCCGCCGGCCTGGCGCTGGACACCCTCTCGATGGGCATGTCCGACGACCTGGAAGCCGCCATCGCCGAGGGAGCCACCCTGGTTCGCGTGGGCACGGCCCTGTTCGGACCGCGCCGCTAACCGACGGCTTTACGCTATGCTAGCGCCATGATGACTCAACTGCGCCGTTCCGAGAATCTCACCATGTCGTCATCCCGTCCCCCATTCGCTCCCGCCACGCGTGGCGGGTTACCCGGCCTGTTACTGCTGGTGGTTCCGCTCCTGCTGGGCGCGGACGACCAATACTTGCGCGAAATCGAGGACGAAGCCCGGCGGCAGGCGACAACCCTGATCACCAGCCCGTTGCAGTCAACGGCCCCCTCGGCCGGCGCCAGAACCGACCAACTGGCGGCAGGTCTGGATCAAGCGGCTTTCGAACAGGCGCTGCGCCAGAACTTGCCGGGTACCTTCGCGCTCTACGAGCAACTCGATACCAGTCGCAAACAACAGGTCTACCGGATTTACCAGAATAACAACCAGCTCGCCCATATCAGCGAACAGGTTGCCCAACTGCTGGGCGGCAAACCCTGAACCAAACGAGAGGCTCCATCGCCAACGAGCGTCCGGTTTGGCCCGGATGCCAACCAGGTCTTCAATCCACGAGGCGGAAATGAAAGACACTTCCATTGCCTTTATCGGCGGCGGCAACATGGCTCGCAGCCTTATCGGCGGTCTGATCGCCGGCGGCAGCGACCCCGATCAGCTCTGGGTCGCCGAACCCAATGCCGACCAGCGCGAATTTCTGCGCAGTCGTTTCGGCGTCCATACCGGCGCCGATAACCCGGATATCGCCACCAGGGCCGAAGTGGTCGTGCTGGCGGTCAAGCCCCAGATTCTGCAAGGCGTCGCCCGGCAGCTTGCCCCGGCGATCCAGGCGCGCCAACCGCTGGTGA